>JAEZEN010000130.1 GCA_023433185.1 Pseudomonadota bacterium
AAGCGGCGTCACGCTGATCGTCGGGGAGCCGACCGGCGAGCAGCGGCGCGTGATGCAGGCGATGACCGCCTGCAACGACGCCGCGGTCGCCGCACTGGTCCCCGGCGCGCGCTGTGCCGACGTCAACGACGCCGCCCTCGCCGAACTCGAGGCCGCCGGACTTGCCGACGCCATCCGCCACCGCGTTGGCCACGGCATGGGCGTCGAGGGCCACGAAGCGCCATGGCTTGCGCCCGGCGATATGACCGAGGTCGCGGCGAACATGGTCTTTTCCAACGAGCCCGGCGTCTACCGCCCGGGCATCGACGGCTACCGCACCATCAACACGATGATCGTCCATGCCGACAGGGTCGAAGTGCCCTCGCGGTTCCTGGCCGATCATCCCATCGACACGCGCGTTCTCGCGCTCTGAACCCCGGGGGAGTTGCACCATGGCCGAGCCACCGTTCTGGCACTATTCGAAAATCATCAAGCCGATGTTCGAGAACAAGGCGATCGACCAGATCGTCGTCGGCCGGATCATCACGGCCAAGGGCGACGAGGTGATCGAGGACGGGTTCGTCGAGATCGAGGGCGGCAAGATCACCCGCGTCGGCACTCGAGCCGAGATGGGCGCCACAGAGGGCAAGACGGTCAACGATACCGGCGGCAAGACGATCATGCCGGGCATGGCCAATTCCCACGCCCACCTGAGCTGGGATGGCATCCACGAGCTGTCCTTCCAGTCGATGTACGACGCGCCGGAAATCCGCGCCTACAAGGCGGCCGGCAACATGCTGAAGTCGCTGCGTGCCGGCATCACGCTGGTGCGTGACCTCGGCGTCCACAACGCCAACCTGTTCACCAAACAGGCGGTGGCGCAGGGCATCTTCCCGGGTCCGCGCCTGCTGGTTTCGGGCGAGAGCATAATCCAGACCGGCGGGCACACCTACTGGGTGTGCCGCGAGGCAAGCGGCGCGGACGAGATGCGCCGTGCGGTGCGCGACCAGGTCAAGGGCGGCGCCGACCTCATCAAGATCATGGCGTGCCACGACACGCTCGAATTTACCGATGCCGAACTCGAGGCGGTGATCGACGAGTCGCACCGCAACCGCCTGCCGATTACGGCCCATGCGACCTACAACGACTGCATCAAGCGCGTCGCCGAGTTCGGCGTCGACTGCGTCGAGCATGGCGGCTCGATGACGGACGAGACCATCCAGATCCTCATCGACAAGAAGATCCCGATCGTCACCACCTTCTCGGCGCTGGTCATGCAGGCCAAGCCCGAGATCGCCCGACGGTTCGGCATTCCCGAGTGGAAGATCGCGGAGCGGCAGAAGGCGGTGGGCGACAAGACCCGTTTCGCGGGCCTCGTCGCTGCTGCCAAGGCCGGCGTGCCGATCGTCTTCGGCACCGACGCCGGCAGCCCGGCGGTCGAGCACGACGCGATCGCGCCGGAGCTCGACTTCATGGTCGAGGTGGGCGTCTGCCCGAACCGGCTCGACGCCATCCGTGCGATCACCATCCGCGCTGCGCAGCTGAGCAAGCTGGACAAGAAGATCGGTACGGTCGAGGTCGGCAAGGAGGCCGACATCATCGTGGTCGACGGCAAACCCGACGAAGACCTGTTCGCGCTCGAGCGCGTCACCCAGACCTATATCGCCGGCAAGCGGATGCATTGAGATGAGCATTGTTTTCGATCGCATGGCGCCGCGGATCGTCGAGGAGGACGGTTCGTTCCGCACCCGGATGCTGGGCATCGCCGCCGGCATGAGCAACGTCATCGCCCTTGGCCGCGGCGACCCCGATTTCCATACCCCCAGGCACATCGTCGAGGCGGCCAAGGCAGCCATCGATGCCAACCAGCATCACTACACCGGCCCGACCGGCATCCCCGCCCTCCGCCAGGCGATCGCAGCCGACCTCAAGAAGGAGTACGGGCTCGACTACAGCGCGGACGAGATCGTCGTCACGGCCGGCGTCCAGGAGTCGATCGCGCTGATCATGCTCGGGCTGATCTCGGCGGGCGACGAGGTGCTGATCACCTCGCCGCGGTTCACCACCTACGACACGGCGGTGCATCTCGCGGGCGGCACCCCGGTACCGGTCCCGACCTTCGAGAAGGACGACTTTGCGCTCGACGTCGCAGAGATCGGGAAGCGCATCACGCCGCGCACCAAGATGTTCGTCCTCGTCTCGCCGAACAATCCGACCGGCGCGGTGACCCCGCCCGAGATGATCCGGCGGATCGCGGACCTCGCCATCCGGCACGACATCTTGATCATCGCCGACGAAATCTACGCCAAGATGATCTACGAGGGGAACGAGCACCTCTCGATCGCCACGCTGCCCGGCATGAAGGAGCGCACGATCACGCTCAACGGGTTCTCGAAGACCTACGCGATGACCGGCTGGCGGGTGGGCTATCTCGCCGCCCCGCTCGACTTCGTGCACAAGATGACCGAGCCGCGCCACACGCTCTCGATCAACACCTGCACCATCTCGCAATACGCCGCGCTCGCCGCCGTCACCGGCCCGCAGGAGCCGGTGCTCGCGATGATCCGCGACTATGCCGAACGGCGGGCCTACCTGATGGAGGTGCTGACCGAGATGGGCCTCACCTATGGCCACCCCGGCGGCGCCTTCTACATCTACACCAACATCTCCTCGATCGGCATGCCGGCGCCCCAGTTCTGCGAGGAACTGCTCAAGGCGACCGGCGTCATGGTGTTCCCCGGCACGATGTTCGGCGACGACAGCACCGACTACATCCGCATCTCCTACCTGCAGCCGCTGCCGCTGATCCGCGAGGCGGTCGAGCGCATCCGCGGCTTCATCGACGAGCGCAAGGCGCGCGCAGCATGAGCGAGCACAAACCCGATCCGGCCGAGAAGTTCGTCGGCATCCAGGTCAGCCCGATCAGCTTCCTCGACGAGGGCGTCGATACCGTCCTCGACACGCTGAAGGACCGCGTCGGCGTCAACGTGCTGATGCTCGGCACGGTCTCGTGGCTCGGTCTCAAGACCGGCCGCTCGATCTCGCACAAGCTCGACGGCTGGCCCGACCATGGCGTGCCGGAGCCTTTCGCGATGAAGGGCGGCGCCTATTTCGAGCCCGACCCGGCCTATTACAGCGGCACCTTCATCAAGGACTACAAGGCCCGCGATCCGGAGTTCGAGGGCAAGGACATCCTCGACATGGTGCTTGGGCCCGCCCACCAGCGGGGCATGAAGGTCTTCATCGAGCTGATGGAGCCGTTCTTCAAGTACACCGGCCACGGGTCGACCAACACGGTCGACATCCCCAACCTCGCCCAGGCGATGGAGGTCGACATCTTCGGCCGGCTCGGCTCCGATCCCTCCACCAGCCACCCCGACTACCGCAACTGGATCCTCTCGATGGTCGAGGACCAGGTGCGCAACTACGACATCGACGGGGTGATGTGGTGTAACGAGCGTAATTCGCCGCTCGACACGCTGATCCAGGGCGGCGCCCCGGGCGACTTCTCGACCCATGCGCGGCGCGAGGCGATGGAACGCGGCATCGACGTCGAGGCCTGCCGCCGGGCGCTGCTCAACCTCTATGAATTCATGCAGGAGGCCAAGGCGGGCAAGCAGTTCGCCGACGGCGCCTTCATCACCTTCATCCGCATGCTGCTCGCCAACCCGGAAGCGCTTATCTGGGAACGGTTCTGGCTCGAGCGGAACAAGGACCTCGACCGCGAGCTCTACGGCCTCGTCAAGTGGTGCAAGCCGGGCCTCAGCTTCGGGCTCAACGTGTGGAACCGCAACCACTTCAACATCTTCCGCCGCGCCCAATGGCCGTGGGAAGAGCAGACCCGGTACGCCGACTGGGTGAAGCCGATCACCTATCAGCACCAGTCGGGCGAAGTGTTTGCCAAGGAGCTTGGCTTCTTCCAGAAGACCATTCTGCGCGACTTTTCACCGGACGAGGCCACGGCGGTGCTCTACCGCATCCTCGGGCTCAAGGAGGCGCCCTATGCCAGCGTCGTACAGGCCGGCATGGATCCCGACACCTACGTCTTCGGCCAGTGCGCCGATGCGCTGCGCGGCGTCGACGGCAAGGCCAAGGTGTTCATGGGCATCGGCATCGACGCTCCCCGTACCCGCGCCGACCAGGCCAAGTGCACGCCCGACATCGCCTATCGCTCGGTGATGGCCACCTACCGCGCGGGCGGTCACGGCGTGGTGCTCGCGCCCAACTACGCGAGCATGCACCTCACCAATCTCGATGGCGTGGCGCGCGCCCTGACCGAACTGGGGCTCAAGTGAGCTTTGATCTCATCATCCGCGGGGCGGACGTCCTCACCCCCGCGGGGCTCGCCGAGGTGGACGTCGCGATCGCAGGCGGGCGCATCGCCGCCCTGCTCGGTCGCGGCGAGGGCAGCGCCCCCGCACAGCTCGCGGCCGGGGGACTGACCCTGCTCCCCGGCGTCATCGACATCCATTGCCACGTCCGCGCACCGGCCTTTCCCCAGCGCGGGTCGGTCGAGAGCGAGACGCGCGCCGCAGCGGCGGGTGGCGTCACCACCCTGCTCGAGATGCCGATCACCCGCCCCTGCTGCAATTCGGCCGAGCGCGTCGCGATGCGGCGCGACCATTTCAGCGGGCGCGCGACGGTGAACTTCGGGCTCTATTGCGCGCCCGCCGACATTTCCGCGGCAGGCCTGCGCTCCGTCGAGAGCGCCGGGGCGATCGCCTTCAAGATCTTCACCACGGCCGCGCCGGTGGGCCGGGAGGACGAGTTCGAAGGCCTCTGCCAGCCCGGCGAGGCGGACCAGCTTGCCGTCCTCACCGCGCTCGCTTCGACCGGGCTTCCTGTCGTCGTGCATGCCGAGAGCGAGGAGCTTCTCTCCTACTACGCCGCGCGGGCCGCCTCGCTCGATCCGGCGCTGGCGACCACGCACACCGCTGCACGTCCCTCGATCTGCGAGACGGCTGCGGTCACCCGCGTGCTCACCCTCAACACCATCGCGCGGGCCAAGCTCCATATCGCCCACGTCACCAGCCGCGAGACGGTCGACGTGCTCCGTCGGTTTGCCGGCACCTCGGATTTCTCCGCCGAAACCTGCCCGCATTACCTGGTGCGAACGAACGACGACGTCGGCCGCGTCGGCGTGTTCGGCAAGATCAATCCGCCGGTTCGCGACGCCGCCGACCAGGCTGCCCTGTGGGATGCGCTGGCCGACGGCACGATCCGCCACGTCACCACCGACCATGCGACCTTCGCCCGATCCGAGAAGGAAGCGGCGGCGGGGGATTTCCTCTCGGCGCCCGCCGGCGTGCCGGGTCTCGAAGTGCTGCTGCCGGTGATGCTCGATGCGGTCGCGTCCGGGCGGCTCGAGCTTGCCCGGGCGATCGACCTCGTTGCCGCCAATGCCGCCGACCGCTTCGGCCTGCCCGCAAAGGGCCGCATCGAGGTCGGCGCCGATGCCGACCTGGCGCTGGTCGACCTGTCTGCGACCACCACCATCCACGCCCCCTCGCTCGTCACGCAGGGTCGCGACGTGGCGCAGCTCTATGACGGCATGCAGTTTCGCGGCAGGGTGAAGACAACGCTGGTCGCCGGCCGCGTCGTGTTCGACAATGACGCGCCCCTCGACGTCTACCCCGGACGCTACGTCACCCCGCAGCGCGCCCTCGGAGAACTCGCCGCATGACCGAGCAGACCACGACAGCGTCCACTGCCCCCCTGCTCGAGGTCTCGGACCTGCACACCAGCTTTGCCATCGGCGACGGTCGCGAGGTCGTCGCGGTCGATGGCGTGAGCTTTTCGGTGAAGCCCGGCGAAACGCTCGCCATCGTCGGCGAGTCGGGCTCGGGCAAGTCGGTGACGTCGCTCTCGATCATGCGCCTGCTGCCCAAGAAGGTCGGCCGGATCAGCGGAGGGACGATCCGCCTCAAGGGTCGCGATATCTCGACGATCAGCGAACGCGACATGCGGCGGGTGCGTGGCAAGGAGATCGGCATGATCTTCCAGGAGCCGATGACCTCGCTCAACCCGGTGCACACGATCGGCCGGCAGATCGCCGAGATGGTCATGGAGCACGACAAGGTGTCCCGCGCGGCGGCGATGACGCGCGCCATCGAGATGCTCGAGCTCGTCGGCATCCCGGAGCCCAGGCGGCGCGCCGACAACTATCCGCACCAGATGTCGGGCGGCATGCGCCAGCGCGCGATGATCGCCATGGCGCTCGCCTGCAACCCGACCCTGCTGATCGCGGACGAGCCGACCACCGCGCTCGACGTGACCATCCAGGCGCAGATCCTCGACCTCATGCGCGGGCTGAAGCAGAAGCTCGGCATGGCCATCGTCTTCATCACGCACGACCTCGGCGTGGTCGCCGAGATGGCCGACCGCGTGGTGGTGATGTATGCCGGCCAGATCGTCGAGATCGGCACGTTCCAGGAAATCTTCGCCCGCCCCCTGATGCCCTACACGGCCGGGCTTATCCGCTCGATTCCGCGCCTCGGCTCGTCCGAGCACAAGGAGCGGCTCCACGCCATCCCGGGCTATGTTCCGATGCTGACCAACCTGCCCTCCGGCTGCCGCTTCCGCACCCGCTGCGACTATGCTGTCGCAGCCTGCGCGGCCGCAGAGCCGCCGCTCGACGAGGCCGGCGGCGGACGCGAGGTGCGCTGCATCCGCTGGCGCGAACTCGACCTGTCTGCGGAGCGCAAGCAATGACCATTCCCGCGCGCGAAGGCCGCCCCCTGCTCAACGTCGTCGGCCTCACCAAGCACTTCCCGATCCGCGGCGGAGTGTTCAACCGCGTGGTCAATTCCGTCCAGGCGGTCAACGACGTGACCTTCTCGATCGGCCGCGGCGAGGTCGTCGGCCTCGTCGGCGAATCCGGCTCGGGCAAGACCACGGTCGGGCGAACCGTGCTGCGGCTGGAGGAGCCGACCGCCGGAACCGTCGAATTCGACGGCACTGACATCACCCGCCTCTCCCAGGGACCGCTTCGCGCTTTCCGCAAGCGCATGCAGATCGTCTTCCAGGACCCCTATGCCAGCCTCAATCCGCGCGAGAAGATCCGCGACATGCTCGGCCACGCCCTGCGCCTTCATCGCATCGGCACGGCATCGGAGCGCGAGGCACGGTCGGTCGAACTGCTCCAGCGCGTCGGGCTCACCTCCGAATATCTGGACCGCTATCCGCACGAGTTCTCGGGCGGCCAGCGCCAGCGACTGGGCATCGCGCGCGCGCTCGCCGTGGAGCCCGATTTCGTCGTCGCCGACGAGCCGGTCTCCGCGCTCGACGTGTCGATCCAGGCGCAGGTCATCAACCTGCTCGAGGACCTCAAGGACACGCTCGGCTTCACCATGCTGTTCATTGCCCACGACCTTGCCGTGGTCGAGCACATCAGCGACCGGGTGATCGTCATGTATCTCGGGCGCATCATGGAAGTGGCGCCGACGCGGACGCTCTACTCGGCGCCCAACCATCCCTATACCAAGGCGCTGCTATCTGCCGTGCCCAGCCCCGACCCCAGCCTGCGGCGCGAGCGCATCATCCTGACCGGCGACATCCCGAGCCCGATCAATCCCCCGAGCGGCTGCGTCTTCCGCACCCGATGTCCGATCGCGATCCCGGATTGCGCGAAGGTCGTGCCGCAGCCGGTCGAGGTCGGCGCCGGCCATTTCAGCGCGTGCATCCGCACGGCGCCGTCGAGCGCCACACCACCGCTGGCCGCGACCGCCGCGGCCTGATGGGCTAGCTGCGCG
>JAEZEN010000348.1 GCA_023433185.1 Pseudomonadota bacterium
AGGCAGGATTCCGGATATCGGCGAGTGGCGTCCCAACGCGCGGGCCAGACCGGTCGTTCCCCGCATCGGGAGAGCCGCCTGTGACGATCGTCACACCGCTGCGCTTCTGCCGGATGGTAGAAGGCGCCTGCGGGGCCAGCTCACGTATCGGAGACTGAGATGGCCAAGATCACGGGAACCAAGTTCAAGGACAAGCTGAAAGGCAAGGCCGGGAACGACATTATCATCGGCAAGGCCGGCAACGACAAGCTCGAGGGCAAGGGCGGCAACGACACCCTCAAGGGCGGCAAGGGCAACGACAAGCTGTTCGGAGGCTCCGGAAACGACGTCCTCAATGGCGGGGCCGGCAACGACAAGCTCGACGGCGGCAGCGGCGTCAACGACCTCACCGGCGGCGCCGGCGCCGACAAGTTCTACTTCCTCGAGGCCAGCCGGACCACGGTCCAGGACGCGAAGCTCTCGGAGGGGGACAAGATCTACATCTCCAAGAAGTTTCTCGGCCTCGACCCGGACGACAATCCGATAACGACCCTCGAGGATTTCATCACCTACCGGGCGTCGCCCTCGGGCGGGGACGTCGGCATCGACCTGAGCCTCGGCAATGGCGACGACGACAAGCGGATCATCCTCAAGAACGTCGACTACGACGATCTCGCGGGTCTGATCATCCTGGTGTAGCGCCCGGCCGCGCACCGGTCCGCCGCCCTGCGGCGGGCCGGCTACGCCGCGTTGCGGGCGGCGGGGTCATAGTTGAGGATCGGGGCCAGCCAGCGCTCCGCCTCCGTCAGCGGCCAACCCTTCCGTCGCGCATAGTCGGCGACCTGGTCCTGCTCGATACGCCCGACGCCGAAATAGTGGCTGTCGGGATGGGCGAAGTAGAGCCCGGAGACCGACGAGGCCGGCCACATGGCATAGCTCTCGGTGAGCCGGATGCCGGTCGCGGCCTCGGCGTCGAGCAGGTCGAACAGGGTCCGCTTCTCGGTGTGGTCGGGCTGCGCCGGATAGCCCGGTGCCGGGCGGATGCCGCGATAGCCCTCGCGGATCAGGTCCTCCGTCGTCAGCGCCTCGTCCGGCGCGTAGCCCCAGAGTTCCCGCCGCACCTGCTCGTGCAGGCGCTCCGCGAAGGCCTCCGCGAGGCGGTCGGCCAGCGCCTGGCTGAGGATCTTCGAGTAGTCGTCGTTGGCGCGGGCGAACCGCTCCGCGACGATGTCCTCGCCGATGCCGGCGGTCACCGCGAAGCCGCCGACATAGTCGGCGAGACCGGCGGCGCGCGGCGCCACGAAATCCGACAGCGCGACATGGCCGCGCTTGCTGTTCTGCCGCGCGATCTGCTGGCGGAGGGCGTGGAGACGGGCCCGCTCGGCGGTCCGCGCCTCGTCCGCATAGACGACGATGTCGTCGCCGTCGGCCGCCGCCGGCCAGAAGCCGACGACGGCGTTCGCGCGGAGCCAGCCCTCGCCGACCATCTGGCGCAGCATCGCCCGCGCATCGTCGTAGAGCCCGCGGGCCGCCTCCCCCACCTTGGGGTCGTCGAGGAGGAGCGGATAGGTGCCCTTGATCTCCCAGGCGGCGAAGAACGGCGTCCAGTCGATATAGGGGACGAGGTCGGCGACCGGATAGTCCAGGAGGCGACGGGTGCCGAGGAAGGTCGGCCGGGGCGGCACGTAGCCTGCCCAGTCGATCGCGAAACGGCTGGCACGCGCGGCGTCGAGCGTCACCCGCCGCTTCTCCGCCATGCCGCGCGCGTGGGTCTCGGCGACCTTGCGGTACTCGTCGCGGATCGTCTCGACGTAGCTCTGCCTGCCGGTGCCGAGCAGGCTCTGGGCAACGCCCACGGCGCGGCTCGCGTCGAGCACGTGGACCGCCTGGTTCCGCTGGTAGTTGGGGCTGATCTTGACCGCCGTGTGGACGCGGCTAGTGGTGGCGCCGCCGATGAGCAGCGGCATGTCGAAGCCCTCGCGTTCCATCTCCGCCGCGACATGGCACATCTCGTCGAGCGACGGCGTAATCAGGCCGGACAGGCCGATGATGTCGACCTTGTTCTCGCGCGCCGCCTCGAGGATCTTCGCCGCCGGCACCATGACGCCGAGATCGATGACCTCGTAGTTGTTGCACTGGAGGACGACGCCGACGATGTTCTTGCCGATGTCGTGCACGTCGCCCTTGACGGTGGCGAGCAGGATGCGGCCGGCGAGATTGGACTCCGTGCCGCCGCTGAGGCGCTTCTCCTCCTCCATGAACGGCATCAGATAGGCGACGGCCTGCTTCATGACGCGCGCCGACTTGACGACCTGCGGCAGGAACATCTTGCCGGCGCCGAAGAGGTCGCCGACGACGTTCATGCCCGCCATCAGCGGGCCTTCGATGACCTCGAGCGGACGCTTCGCGTTCTGCCGCGCCTCTTCGGTGTCGACCTCGATGAACTCGGTGATGCCGGAGACCAGGGCGTGCGAGAGCCGCTGGTCGACCGGCCACTCGCGCCAGGCGAGGTCGGCCTCCTTCTTCGTCGATGCCCCGCCCTTGTAGCGCTCGGCCGCCTCCAGCAGCCGCTCGGTCGAGTCCGGCCGGCGGTTGAGGACGACATCCTCGGCAAGGTCCCGCAGTTCGGGATCGATGTCGTCGTAGACCGGCAGCGCACCGGCATTGACGATGCCCATGTCCATGCCCGCCGCGATCGCATGGTAGAGAAAGACGGAGTGCATCGCGGCGCGCACGGTCTCGTTGCCGCGGAACGAGAAGGAAAGGTTCGAGACGCCGCCGGAAACGTGGGCGTGGGGCAGGTTCTGCCTGATCCAGCGGGTCGCCTCGATGAAATCGTTGCCGTAGTTGTCGTGCTCCTCGATGCCGGTGGCGACGGCGAAGATGTTGGGATCGAAGATGATGTCCTCGGCCGGAAAGCCCACGTCCTCGGTGAGGATGCGGTAGGCGCGGGCGCAGATTTCGGTCTTGCGGGCGAAGGTGTCGGCCTGGCCCTCTTCGTCGAAGGCCATGTCGACCACCGCGGCGCCGTAGCGGCGCACCTTCTCGGCCTGCTCGCGGAAGGCGTCCTCGCCCTCCTTCATGGAGATCGAATTGACGATCGCCTTACCCTGGACGCACTTGAGCCCGGCCTCGATGACGCTCCACTTGGAGGAGTCGATCATCACCGGGACACGCGCGATGTCGGGTTCGGCCGCCATGAGGTTGAGGAAGGTCACCATGGCGGCTTCGGAATCGAGCAGCCCCTCGTCCATGTTGACGTCGAGGATCTGGGCTCCGTTCGCGACCTGCTCGCGGGCGACGTCGAGCGCCGCCGTATAGTCGCCGGCCTGGATCAGCTTGCGAAACTTCGCCGAGCCGGTGACGTTGGTGCGCTCGCCGATATTGACGAAGGCGGATGCGGCGTTGGTCATTTAATTCGTTCCGCCATTGCGAGATCTAGATTCCAAGCGCCTGCCTCGCCCGCCTGCTCACTTCGGCGCCGGCGAACGGGTTGACCACTTCGAGACGGCCAAATCGCTCTCCGTCATGCATGTCCTCGCTGAGCAAGGCGGTCAGCCCGGCACGCTCGGCGGAAGCCAGCAGCAAGCCATCCCAATAGCCGAAACGACTGGTCGCAAAGGCGCTGGTCGCCCGCTCGACCGCTATGGCGTCATAGGCGAAGGTCCGGAAAGTGGCGAGGAGCTGATGGCCGGCGGCTGCGGCCATGGCCTGTGGCAGCTTCAGCCGCTTGGCCATGACGTTCTGGAACTCGCCGACTACCTGCAGCGCCAACGGCGCCGACCGAGCGGCCAGCGCAGCGAATATCTGAGCTGCCACCCTCTGCTTCGGTGGATCGCGGCCATCCACGACGTAGACGAGAATGTTTGTATCGAGCGTGGCCGTCATCGCTCGTAGAGCTCGTCGCGCGGTCCGTACGGTTCGGTCGAACGCCAGCCGAGTTTGGCTAGGTCGAGGAAGGCTCGCCAGGCTGCCTCGCGTTCGGCCTCGGTTCTGGCGAGCGGCGGCTCGATTGGAATTTCCGAGCCTTGCACGGTAACCGATCCCACGAGGTCTTCCGCCAGCGTGACGTTGACAATCGAGTCCTTCCGTTCGCGGAAGTAGCCGCCCCAGACATTCTTCATTCGATCGACCGGCTTCAGTCCGGGCGTGGGATCGCCGCGAGGACCATCCGACATCTTCATCCACGTGCCACGAATGCCATCAATGACGAGTTCGATCGTCTCGCCGGCTCGCAGCGCGAGCACGCGATCGACGAGCTGCGGATCTCCACGAATGTGTTTGGCCCAAAGGACATAGTCACTGACAATCGTCGTTCCCACTTGAGGCCTCCCTGAATGCCCCCATCATAGCCCACGATGACCCCGGCCACTACGCCCCTTCATGCCACAAGCTCGAAAGGCTCGAGGCCGGACAGCCGCAGCTTCGGTTCCGCCTTCGGGACGACCCGCGGCGGGATATCCCTGACGGCGTCGGCGATCGCCTTGATGTGGGCCGGGGTGGTTCCGCAGCAGCCGCCGAGGATGTTGACGAGGCCGGTCCGCGCGAACTCGGCAAGCGACGCCGCCATGCCCTCCGGGCTCTCGTCATACTCGCCGAACTCGTTGGGCAGGCCGGCATTGGGGGAGGCGCAGATCAGCGTGTCGGCGATGCGCGCGATCTCGGCGATGTGGGCGCGCATCTCCCTTGCGCCGAGCGCGCAGTTGAGGCCGACCGAGAACGGCCGCGCGTGGCGGAGCGAATACCAGAAGGCCGTCGGCGTCTGGCCGGAAAGCGTGCGGCCCGAACGGTCGGTGATGGTGCCGGAGATCATCAACGGCAGGCGGACGCCCGTCTCGGCGAAGGCCTCCTCGGCCGCGACCACGGCCGCCTTGGCGTTGAGCGTGTCGAAGATCGTCTCGATGAGGATCAGGTCGGCGCCGCCCTCCATCAACCCGCGCGTCGCCTCGCCATAGGCGGTGACGAGGTCGTCGAAGGTGACGTTCCGGAAACCGGGATTGTTCACGTCCGGTGAGATCGACGCGGAGCGGTTCGTCGGCCCGATGGCGCCGGCGACGAAGCGCCGCCGGCCGTCCTCGGCCTCGACCTCGCGGGCGGCTGCCCTCGCGAGCCGCGCGCCCTCGACGTTGAGTTCGTAGGCGAGCGCCTCCATGCCGTAGTCGGCCTGGGCGATGGTCGTGCAGGAGAAGGTATTGGTCTCGACGATGTCGGCGCCGGCGCGGAAATACTCCGCGTGGATGCCCTTTATCGCCTCGGGCTGCGTCAGGTTGAGGAGATCGTTGTTGCCGCGGAGGTCGCGCGGCCAGTCGGCGAAGCGCGTCCCGCGGAAATCGGCCTCGCTGAACCGGTGCGACTGGATCATCGTCCCCATCGCGCCATCCAGGATCAGGATGCGCTCGGCAGCGGCCGCCTTCAGGTGGGCCTCGGCATCGGTGGTCATCGGGAGAACCTTCAGAGCCAGGGGTTGATCGCGGTCACGCCGGTATCGGCGATGTCGCGGGTGTTGCGGGTGACGAGCGTCAGTCCGTGAACAAGGGCGGTGGCGGCGATGAGGGTGTCCACGATCGGGCGGGGCCGGTCGACCATCAGCCGGCCCCAGGTTTCCGCGGTCCGCTTGTCGACGGGGAGCGTCTTGTCGGCATATTGAACTTCGAGCTTCCCTATCCAGGCTTCGATGTCCCCGGCAGATGCCGGGTCGAGCCGCCGCTTCGCTTCGGCCCCCCTCCGCAGTTCCCCGAGAGTGAGCACCGACAGATAGGCGTCCGCCCGCGAAGCCTGCGCGAGAAAGGCACTGACGCGCGCGTCGGGCCGGGGGCGCCGGACCTCGGACACGACGTTGGTGTCGAGAAGGTAGCCCTTCTCAGTCAAGATCGATCTCCCGTCCGGTATCCCTGCTGCGCTCGATATCGAGATCGTCGAACGTCGGGCCTTCGTAGAGGAGGAATTCGATAAGGCTCGGCTTGTCGCGCTTCATCGCTTCGTAGTCCTTCATCGACAGGACGACGACCTCCGGCTTGCCATGCTTGGTGATGGTCTGCGGCCCCTCGGTCTTGGAGAGTTCCATGATCCTGCTCAACTGCGATTTGGCATGCTGAACCTGCCAGTTCGCCATGATCCGCGCTCCATCTGTCCCAACTGGCCCGAAAATATAGTCTGAATGACCAGACTTCAAGCCGCTGCCACGGCCGGAGTCGGAGCGGGCGCCGCAGGGCGCATCCCGAGAAGATGGCAGATGGCGTAGACGAGATCGGCGCGGTTCATGGTGTAGAAGTGGAAGTCGGTCACCCCGCGGTCGACGAGGTCGAGCACCTGCTCGGCCGCGACCGCGGCTGCCACGAGCTGGCGGGTCGAGGCATCCTCATCGAGTCCCTCGAAGCGGCGGGCGAGCCAGTCCGGGACCGAGGCGCCGGCGCGGGGGGGGCGGCCCCCCCCCCCGGGGTAGGTTTTTTG
>JAEZEN010000593.1 GCA_023433185.1 Pseudomonadota bacterium
CGATGGTCGCCCTCCGCCGTGTGGTTGTAGACCACGTCGAGGATGACCTCGAGGCCGGCTTCGTGCAGCCGCCGCACCATCACCTGGAATTCCTGGAGACCGCTGCCGGGCGAGAAGTAGCGGGGGGCCGGTGAGAAGTAGTTGATGGTATTGTAGCCCCAGTAGTTGTGGAGCTTCTTTTCGGCGAGGTAGCGGTCGTCGAAGAAGGCCTGCACCGGCATCAGCTCGATCGCGGTGACGCCGAGCCCGACGAGATGGTCGATGACGCGGGGATCGGCGAGGGCCGCGAAGGAGCCCCGCAGCCTTTCCGGGATGTCGGGGTACTGCGCCGTGATGCCCTTGACGTGGGCTTCGTAGATGATCGTGTCGGCCCACTTGTGGCGGAGCGGGTGATCCGGGCTCGGGGCAGGGTCGACGACCACGCATTTCGGGATGACGAAGGCCGAATCGCGGCGGTCGGGCAGCAGGTCGCCGCGCGGCGCGCCGACGCGGTAGCCGAACAGAGCGTCGTGCCACCGGATCTCGCCGTGGAGGGCCTTGGCATAGGGGTCGATCAGCAGCTTGTGCGGGTTGAAGCGATGGCCGTTCTGCGGATCGTAGGGGCCATGGACCCGGTAGCCGTAGAGCTGGCCCGGGCGGAGATCGGGGAAGTAGCCGTGCCAGACCTCGTGGGTGAACTCGGGGAGGGCGATGCGGTCGGTCTCGCGCCGGCCCTTCTGGTCGAACAGGCAGAGCTCGACCTTTGTGGCGTTGGCCGAGAAGACGGCGAAGTTCACGCCGCCGCCGTCCCAGGTGGCGCCTCGGGGGTGGGGGCTGCCGGGTTCGACGCGAAGCTTGCTCATGGGAATCCTGCGGCCTTGGTCCGCGCTTGTGTCCGGGGGCGGACTGGCCCGGGTATCGAAGGAACGTGAGGACGGAGAGGGTCCGGCGTCCGCCGCCTAGCCCTCATGCACGAACAATGCCGTGGACAGCGGCGGCAGGCGCAGCGTCGCCGATTGCGGCTGGCCCTTCCATGCCACCGGCTCGGCGTTGAGGCCCGCGGGATTGCCCACGTCGGAGCCGCCATAGATGGCGGCGTCGGTATTGAGCCGCTCGGCCCAGTGGCCGGGCCGAGGCAGGCCGACTCGGAAGCCGTCGCGAACCACGGGGGTGAAGTTGCAGACCACCAGGACCGGAGGGTCGCCATCCCGGCCGTGGCGGACGAAGGTGAGGACCGAGTTGTCGGCGTCGTCGTGGTCGATCCACGCGAATCCCCCGGAATCGCAGTCGCGGACATGGAGCGCGGGCAGGTCGCGATAGAGCCGGTTGAGGTCGCGGACGAGATCCGGCACCTGCCGGTGCGCGGGGTCGGCGAGGAGATGCCAGTCGAGCGACTGGTTGTAGTTCCACTCGCGCTCCTGCGCGAACTCGCCGCCCATGAACAGGAGCTTCTTGCCGGGATGGGTCCACATGAAGCCGAAATAGGCGCGGAGATTGGCGAACTTCTGCCAGCGGTCGCCGGGCATCTTGTCGATGAGCGACCCCTTGCCGTGCACCACCTCGTCGTGGCTCAGCGGCAGCACGAAGTTCTCGGTGAAGCCGTAGTGGATGCCAAAGGTCATCTGGTGGTGGTGATAGCGCCGGTGGACGGGCTCGTGGTGCATGTATTCGAGGGTGTCGTGCATCCACCCCATGTTCCACTTGTAGCCGAAGCCGAGGCCGCCGCCGTCGACCGGGCGCGACACCTGCGGCCAGGCCGTCGACTCCTCGGCGAAGGTCGTCGCGCCGGGATGGTCGCCGAAGGTCAGCGTGTTGAGCTCGCGGAGAAAGGCGATCGCCTCGAGGTTCTCGCGGCCACCGAAGACGTTGGGGATCCATTCGCCGGCGTTTCGGGAATAGTCGAGGTAGAGCATTGAGGCGACGGCATCGACGCGCAGCGCGTCGATGTGGAAGCGGTCCATCCAGTAGAGGGCGTTGGCGACGAGGAAGTTGCGGACCTCGGTGCGGCCGAAATTGTAGATCAGCGTGTTCCAGTCGCGGTGGAAGCCGAGGCGCGGATCCTCGTGCTCGTAGAGCGCGGTGCCGTCGAAGCGGGCGAGGCCGTGGGCGTCGGTGGGGAAATGGGCGGGCACCCAGTCGATGATCACCCCAAGGCCCGCCGCGTGGGCGCGGTCGACGAACCGCGCGAAGGCCTCGGGCGGGCCGAAGCGGCTGGTCGGCGCGTAGAGGCCGATCGGCTGGTAGCCCCAGGAACCGTCGAAGGGAAACTCGCTGACCGGCAGCAGCTCGAGATGGGTGAAACCGAGGTCGGCGGCATAGGGGATCAGCGTGTCGGCGAGCTCGTCATAGGTGAGGAACTCGGTTCCGTTCTTGCGCCGCCACGAGCCGAGATGGACCTCGTAGATCGAGACCGGGGCATCCGTCGCCTGGCGATCGCGCCGCGCCTCCATCCAGCTCCGGTCGCCCCAGTCGTGGCGGACGAGCCCCGCGACCTCCGAGGCGGTGCCCGGCCGAAGCTCCTGGCGAAAGCCGACCGGGTCGGTCTTCAGCGGCAGGAGGCTGCCGTCCGGCCCGAGCAGCTCGAACTTGTAGCGGGCGCCCCCGGCCACGCCGGGGATGAACAGCTCCCAGACGCCGGTCTCGATCCGCTTCCGCATTGGGTGGCGCCGGCCGTCCCACTGGTTGAAGTCGCCGACGACACTGACCCGGCGCGCATTCGGGGCCCAGACCGCAAAGGCGACGCCTTCGACGCCGTCGAGAGTCGTTGGGTGGGCGCCGAGCTTCTCGTAGAGGCGGTGGTGATTGCCCTCGCGGAGGAGGTGGATGTCGAGTTCGCCGAGGATCGGCGGGAATCGGTAGGGGTCCTCGGTCTTCCAGAATGTGTTGGCGCCGTCCCACAGGTCGAGCCGGTAGGCGAAGGGCTTCTTCCGGCGCGGCACCGGACCGGCGAAGAACCCGGCCGGATGGACCATCGCCAGCGCTGCCGCCTGCTTCTCGGTGCCGGCATCGACGACGTTGCAGGTGGTCGCGCCCGGCCAGAACACGCGGACCGAGATGGTGCCGTCCGCGGCCTGATGCATGCCGAGCACGGCGAACGGGTCGCCGTGGCGCCCATTGGCGATGGCCTCGACATCGGCGTCCCCCGGGCGCCAGGCGGCGGCAGGCTTGGGCGCAGGCTTCGCGGCGGGCTTCGGGGCGCGGGTCATGCGGTCCTCATCGGCTTCCGTATCATTCCCGCTCCCATTCCCGCTCCATGATGCCGAGCAGGCCGCGGATCGGGATGGGCAGCCAGGCCGGCCGGTTCGCCGCCTCGTACTGCACCTCGTACGCCGCCTTCTGAATGAGGAAAAGGTCGAGCAGCGTCCGGCGCAGTCGCGCCTCGGGCAGGAATCCGCCGTCCTCGGCGGTGGTGTCGTAGGCGGTCAGGAATTCGGCGGTCGCGGTATCGCGCCAGGCGAGGGCCCGGTCGCGGAGCCGGGCGTCCACCGTGCCGGTCCGGCTGCGAACCCGGTCGATCGCCGACCACGCGGCGTAGTCGAGGGAGCGCAGCAGTCCCGCCACGTCGCGGAGCGGCGAGGTTTTCGCGCGCCGCTCGGCGAGGTTCCGCTGCGGTTCGCCCTCGAAGTCGATGATGTAGGCATCGTCCTGTGCGACCAGCACCTGGCCAAGATGAAGGTCGCCATGGATGCGGCTCTTCCGCCCCGAGGGGGCGAGTTCACCGAGCCGCGCGATGCGGGCGAGGAGGCCCTTCCGCCCGCGCGAAAGGGCGAGGGCGTCTTCCCGCGCCTCGCCTTCGAGCCCCGGCAGTGCCTTCCTGACGACGTCGAGCGCGTGATTCACGTCCCGCGCCGTCTCGCGCGCCCAGCGGACGAGGTCGCGCGTGGTGATCGCCTCGGTGCGGAACCGGCGGTCCGGCGTGGCTGCGGTGAAGGCGGCATGCAGTTCCGCAATGCGGCGGCCGAGAACCGGGCCAAGGTCGAGCGGGTGGCCGAAGTGCGGCGGCTCGGCATCCTCGGGCTCGAGTTCGCGCGCGTGGAGGTCGACGTCGAGCGCGTTCAGCGTCGCGTCCCACGCGTCTCCCTGGTTGCGGACGAAGCCGAGGACGATGGCGAGCGCCTGCGGCGTGCCGTCGGTGGGCACGTATTCCACCGCGCCGAGGAACGGCGGCGTGTTCCGGTAGCCCGCGGTCTCGGTCAGGAACCGGGTGACCGCGATTTCGGGCTGCTCGCCGGTGCGGAGCCGGCGGTAGATCTTCACGATCGCCTCGTCATTGGCGATGAAGCTGACATTGCTCTGCTCGACGCCGACGCTGCGGAACGGCCCGTCGAGGTCGATGGCGGAAAGCGCCTCCGTGCCGGTGAAGCGCAGCGTCCCGCCCTCGGCTTCCAGGGTGCCGCCGTCGCGGATCGTGGCGAGCAGGTCGCGATGGAAGCGCTCGTCATAGGAGGCGTCGAGCACGGCCCCGAGCCGGGCCCCGGTCCGGATGCGGGCGAGCGTCCAGGAGAGCTTGGGGGCCAGGAAGCGGAGGTTCTCCTCCCCCCACAACACGGAGAGCGGCACGAAGTAGCTCCGCGTGTCGCCGGCGCCGGTGGTCACGTCGGCGATGACGAGGCGGTTGGTCTCGCCGGGCAGGGTCGCGATCGGCCGTGTCTCGACCCTGGCGATGCGCTCGCCCTTGCCGGCGAACCAGCGCTGGCCGGCCATGAAGGCCGGCAGGGCGTAGCGCTCGAGCAGCCGGCGCTCCGCGGGGTTGTCGAGGGCGCGCCTGAGGCTGCCGCCCGGGGCGGTGACGGTGACGAATTCGGGCAGCGGCGTCGGGGCTTCCATGCGCCAGCGCGGCGCCTCGGCCTCGTCGGCGAGAACGAACCAGTAGAAGCCGTAGCCGGGCAGGGTCAGCAGGTAGGGCAGGTCGCCGGTGGGCGGGAAGGCCTCGCCGCCCGTGAGCTCGATCGGCACCGCGCCGCGCCACGGCGAGAGGTCGATCTCGACCGCCTGCGCCTGGCGCGAGACGTTGAAGACGCAGAGGATGCGCTCGCCGTCGAGCTCGCGCACGAAGGCGAGAATCCGGCGGTTGGTCGGGTACAGCATGGTGAAGTTGCCACGGCCGAAGGCGCGATGCTGCTTCCGCACCGCGATCAGGCGTCGCATCCAGTTGAGGAGCGAGTTCGCCTCGACCTGTGCCGCCTCGACGTTGACGGCCTGGTAGCCGTAGATGGGGTCCTGGATGGCCGGCAGATAGAGCGCCTGCGGGTCGGCGCGGCTGAAGCCGCCGTTGCGGTCGTCCGACCATTGCATCGGGGTGCGCACCCCGTCGCGGTCGCCGAGATAGTAGTTGTCCCCCATGCCGATCTCGTCACCGTAATAGACGACCGGCGTCCCGGGCATCGAGAGCAGGAGGGCGTTCATCAGCTCGCTCTTCCGGCGGTCGTTGTCCATCAGCGGCGCGAGCCGCCGCCGGATGCCGAGATTGATGCGGGCGCGCTTGTCCTTGGCGTAGGTCGTCCAGAGGTAGTCGCGCTCCTCGCTCGTCACCATCTCGAGCGTCAGCTCGTCGTGGTTCCTGAGGAAGATCGCCCACTGGCAGCTGTCCGGGATGTCGGGCGTCTGGCGGATGATGTCGGTGATCGGGTGCCGGTCCTCCTGCGCGACCGCCATGTACATGCGCGGCATGAGCGGGAAGTGGAACGCCATGTGGCATTCGTCGCCGTCGCCGAAATAGGGGCGCGTGTCCTCGGGCCATTGGTTGGCCTCGGCTAGGAACATGCGGTCGGGATAATGCGCGTCCATCTCGGCGCGCAGTTCCTTGAGCACCGCATGGGTCTCGGGGAGGTTCTCGTTGTTCGTCCCGTCGCGCTCGACAAGGTAGGGGATCGCATCGAGGCGAAGCCCGTCGACGCCCATGTCGAGCCAGTAGTGGAGGAGCTTCTTGATCTCCACCATCACCGCCGGATTGTCGAAGTTCAGGTCCGGCTGGTGCGAATAGAAGCGGTGCCAGTAGTAGGACTGGGCCTCGTCGTCCCAGGCCCAGTTCGACCGCTCCGTGTCGATGAAGATGATCCGCGTCTCGGGATAGCGGTCGGGCGAATCGTTCCAGACATAGAAGTCGCGCTCCGGCGATCCCGGCTTCGCCTTGCGGGCGCGCTGGAACCACGGGTGCTGGTCGGAGGTGTGGTTGATGACCAGTTCGGTGATCACGCGGAGGCCGCGGGCATGGGCGGCGTCGACGAAGGCGCGGAAGTCGCGCATCGTGCCATAGGAAGGATTGACGGTGCGGTAGTCGGCGATGTCGTAGCCGTCGTCGCGGAGGGGCGAGGGGTAGAACGGCATGACCCAGATCGCATCGACGCCGACCGAGGCGATGTGGTCGAGGCGCTCGACCAGCCCGCGGAAGTCCCCGATGCCGTCGTTGTTGGCGTCCTGGTAGGCCTTGACGTGAACCTGGTAGATCACCGCGTCCTTGTACCAGTCGGGGATCGAGCGATCGATCGCGTCGTCGCGCCGGCGCTTCGCCGCCGCTCGGCGCCGCGCTCCGGAGGGGTTCGCCTCGCCGGCGGGCTTCTCGGGCAGCGTCGCGTCCAAGGGCGCCTCCTGCGGCTGTGCAGCCCTCTTCATCGCCCACCCCCTCCGAGCGGGAGCAGGCGCCAGATGGCATAGGGATTGTGGTGCGGGTCGAGCCAGACGTGCTGGATCTTGCCGTGCCAGGTGAAGCGGTTGCCGGTCACCAGGTCCTCGGCCTCGATCGCGGCATCGTCGGGCAGGC
This sequence comes from Pseudomonadota bacterium, assembly GCA_023433185.1. The sequence continues at coordinate 6,740 of JAEZEN010000593.1, forward strand.
CGAACTCCCAGAGCGGCACCTCGAAGTCCGCGCCCTGGCCGTTGTGCGGGTCGAGGTTGACGGCGAAGAGGATGAAGTCGTCCTTCGCCGGCGTCGCCTTGCCGTAGTAGAGGATGGCGTCGTTCCAGGCGTTGTAGAAGGTCACGTTGGCGAACTGCTGCAGCGCCGGACGCTCGTGCCGCAAGCGGTTGAGCAGCGCGATGTCGGGGCGGATGTTGCCGGGGCGGTCCCAGTCCCAGGCCCTGATCTCGTACTTCTCCGAGTTGAGGTATTCCTCCTTGCCCGGCACCGGTGTCGCTTCGCACAGTTCGAAGCCGCTGTAGATGCCGTAGTTGGTGCCGAGGCTCGCCGCCAGCACCAGGCGCACGCGGAATCCCGGCCGCCCGCTGGTCTGCAGGTAGGTGGGGTTGATGTCCGGCGTGTTGGCGAAGAAGTTCGGCCGCATGGTGAAGCGCGCGTCGGTCGTCGTCAGCTCGGTCAGGTACTCGGTCAGCTCGTGCTTGGTGTTGCGCCAGGTGAAGTACGAGTAGGACTGGGTGAAGCCGAGCTTGGCGAGCCGCTTCATCACCTTCGGCCGGGTGAAGGCCTCGGCGAGGAAGATCGCGTCGGGAAACTCGGCCTGCACCTCGGCGATCATCCACTCCCAGAACGGGAAGGGCTTGGTGTGCGGGTTGTCGACGCGGAAGATGCGCACCTCGTGCCGCGCCCAGAAGAGGACGATGTCGCGGAGTGCGTACCAGAGCTCCGGGAAGCCCTTGCCGTAGAAGTCGACATTGACGATGTCCTGGTACTTCTTCGGCGGGTTCTCGGCGTATTTGATGGTGCCGTCGGGGCGCCAGTCGAACCACTCCGGGTGCTGCCTGATCCAGGGATGGTCGGGCGAGCACTGGATGGCGAAGTCGATGGCGATCTCCAGCCCGTGGTCGGCCGCGCGCGTGACGAGGCGCTGGAAATCGGCGAAGGAGCCGAGCTCGGGGTGCAGGTCCTTGTGC
>JAEZEN010000377.1 GCA_023433185.1 Pseudomonadota bacterium
GCTCAAGTCCCTGATCGCCCGCTCGCTCGGCCTCCAGGAACGCGTGCGGCGCCTGGACGGCGCCTTCGGCGCCGACGGGCCGCCGCCCTCGGGCAATCCCGTCCGGGAGCAGATCGACCGGATCGCCGCCGCATTCCGCATGGGCTGAGCCGCCGGTCGGACTGGCCCGGCGTGCCGCAACGAAAAAGGCCCGCGCGATGCGGGCCTTTTCTTTCAGGCGCGAAGCGTCGGGCCTAGCTGCTCATCAGGCCCTTGTAGCGCGTCTTGAAGCGCGACACGCGACCGCCGCGATCGAGCAGGTGCTGGCCGCCGCCGGTCCACGCCGGATGGGTTTTCGAATCGATGTCGAGGTTCAGCACCGCGCCCGGCTCGCCGTAGGTCGAGCGGGTGACGTATTCCGTGCCGTCGGTCATCACGACCTTGATCTCGTGATAGTCCGGGTGAATGCCCTTCTTCATGGTCGCAAGCCTCGAAACATCTGGGAGGACGGGCTCCGCGGCCCGTGGTTGGGCGAGGATATAGCGGACGATGCGGCGGATCACAAGCGCGGGGGGCGCCCGGCTCAGCGCTCGGTCAGCTTCAGCTCGATGCGGCGGTTCTTGCCGAAGGCATCCTCGGTGTCGCCCTCCTCGATCGGCTGGTTCTCGCCGAAGCCCGCGGCGACGAGACGGTCCGCCGGCACGCCCTGGTCGATCAGGTGCTGGACCACGGAGATGGCGCGGGCGGCGGACAGGTCCCAGTTGCTGCGGAACCGCCCGTCGGGATTGGTGATCGGCCGCTTGTCGGTATGGCCGTCGATGCGCAGCACCCAGGGGATGTCCTGCGGGATCTCCTGGTTGAGCTCGACGATCGCCTCGGCGAGCTTGTCGAGTTCCTCGAGACCGACCGCCCCGATCTGGTCCGACCCGGTCTGGAAGAACACCTCGGACTGGAAGACGAAGCGGTCGCCGACGATGCGGATGTCCGGACGGTCGCCGAGGATCTCGCGGAGGCGCCCGAAGAAGTCCGAGCGATAGCGCGAGAGCTCCTGGACGCGCTGGGCGAGGGCGACGTTCAGGCGCCGCCCGAGATCGGCGATCCGGGTCTGGCTCTCGCGGTCGCGGGATTCCGACGCGTTGAGGGCGTCCTCGAGGGCCGCGATCTGGCGGCGGAGCGCCGAGATCTGCTGGTTGAGGAGTTCGACCTGGGCGAGCGCCCGCTGGCTCACCTGGCTCTGGTCCTCGAGCGCCGCCGAAAGCTGGGCGACCCGGTCGCCGGCCGAACTGGCCGCATCGGACTGGCTGTCGAGGAGCCCCTGGAGGCGGTCCCGCTCGCTCTCGGCCATCGCGAGGCTGGCCTCGAGGGTGGCGAGGTTGTCGGTGACCTCCCCCGAACTCGCGCGCTCGAGGGCGAGCAGTTCGGTGAGTTCGGCGATCTGGGCGTTGAGGCGGTTCATCACCTCGTCGCGCGTCGAGACCTCCTGGGTCAGCAGGAACTGCATCAGGGCGAAGATCGACAGGAGGAAGACGAAGACGAGCAGGAGGTTGGTGAGAACGTCGACGAAGCTCGGCCAGTATTCGGTGCGCGCGGTGACGCGCCTCGCACGCGCGGCCATCTACTCTCCCACCGGGGTCTGCAGCGCGCGCGAGATCGTCTCGAGGAGATGCTGGAGTTCGCGCTGCTGTTCGGACTGGGCCTCGACCCAGTTCCGCACCACCTGCTGTTCGCTGCGGACATGCTGGACGAGGTCGCGGATGCCGCCGGCGAGCTCGGCCATGGCGGCATTGGCGCGCTGCGTCGAGCCGGCGTCGCCGCCGCGCGGCTCCTGTCCCTCCTGGATCGCCCGTGACAGCCGTTCGATGGCCATGCGGAGATCCTCGGCCGTCGTCGCGCCGCGGTTCTCGATGAGCTCGGGATCGAGGTCGGTGACCGTCGACAGCCAGTCCTCGAGGTCGTTGTAGAACATGTTCTGGGCCTGGCCGGCCTGCAGGTCAAGGAAGCCGAGGATGAGCGAGCCGGCGAGGCCGAAGAGCGACGACGAGAACGCCGTGCCCATGCCGCTCAGCGGGTCGGTGAGGCCGGCCTTGAGGTCCTCGAAGATCACACCGGTGCTGCCCGAGGAGACGTCGAGATTCTGGATGGTGTTGGCGACGGCCGACACGGTCTGGAGCAGGCCCCAGAAGGTGCCCAGGAGGCCGAGGAAGATCAGCAGGCTGACGAGGTAGCGCGACATGTCGCGGTCCTCGTCGAGGCGCATCTGGATCGAATCGAGGATCGAGCGCATCGTCTGCGTCGAGATCGCCATGCGGCCGATGCGGTCGCCGAGCAGTGTCGCCATCGGTGCCAGCAGGACCGGCGGCCGGTCGACCTCGACGCCGGGCTCCGCGACCCGGAACGTGTTCACCCAGCGGATCTCGGGGAAGAGGCGCAGCACCTGGCGGAAGCTGAGCACGATGCCGATGAGGAGCACTGCGACGATGACGCCGTTCAGGCCCGGATTGGCGAGGAACGCCTCGTAGGCCTGACGATGGAGGATGAGCGCGATGAAACCGGAGATGATCAGAAATATGATCATCCGCCACAGATAGATCTGCGGCGTCGCGAGCTTGTACGGGTCATACTCGCGCGCGCGGCGAGCTCCGAACAACCGCAATGACGGGGCCCTTCCCTGAAAGCCTTCGTGTCTTAACCCGATTGGGACCAGAGAGAAACGGCAAATTCACGGCGGCAGCCCGGAAACGCCGTTCCCCCGGCCCGGCGGCACCGGTCAGGCGTCGGGGGCGGCCTTGCCGACCAGCGCGAGCAACTGGCGATGGATGGCCTCGTTGCCGGCGATCACCGTCCCGGTCCCGAACGAGCCGTCCCGACCGCTCGCGTCGGTGACGTAGCCGCCGGCCTCGCGCAGCAGGAGCATGCCGGCGGCGATGTCCCACGGCGCCAGGCCGTGCTGCCACATGCCGTCGAAGCGGCCGGAGGCGGCCCAGGCGAGGTCGAGCGCGGCCGAACCGGTGCGGCGGACACCCGCGATCTTCGGCAGTGCCGCCTTCAGCTCGGCAAGATAGGCGTCCTGTCCCGGTCGGAGGAGCTGCGGCATGCCGGTGGCGATGACGCAGTCCTCCAGCTTGCTGCGCCGGGCGACGCGGAGTCGCCGGTCGTTGAGGAAGGCGCCCGCGCCCTTTTCCCCCACATAAAGTTCGTTCAGGATCGGATTGAAGACGACGCCGGCGACGATCGCCCCGTCGCGCTCGAGGGCCACCGAGATCGCGAACATCGGAATGCCGTGGAGGAAGTTCATCGTGCCGTCGAGCGGATCGATGATCCAGCGGTTGGCGCGGTCCTGCCCTTCGGTCTCGCCGCTCTCCTCGGCGAGGAAGCCGAAACCGGGACGAGCCTTCTTCAGCTCGGCCATCAGGACCTGCTCGGAGCGTCGGTCGGCGGCGGAGACGAAGTCTCCCGGCCCCTTGAGCGATACCTGGAGGTTCTCGACCTCGCCGAAATCGCGGGCCAGCCCGCGGCCGGCCTTGAGCACGGCATTGACCATGACGTTGAGGAGAGCCGTGCGGGCCATGGGGCGGTTCGCTCGCTTTCAGGGGATGTTCGGATTTCGGGTCGCGCCGTTTCTCCAACAGTTCCCGCCGCGTTTCAAGCGCGATGCCCGGCGCGCCGACGCGTGCCATCGCCGATCGGCCCGGGTGTCGATGCGCGGGGGCGCCATTCGTCGTGGAGGCGCGGGGCAACCATACCATGCACATCGGAGGAGGACGGCATGCGGTTCATGGTCATCGTCAAGGCGAGCAAGGACTCCGAGGCGGGCATCATGCCCTCGGAAGACTTGCTCGCCGCCATGGGGGCGTTCAACGAGGAGATGGTGAAGGCCGGCATCATGCTCGACGGGGCCGGCCTCAAGCCGAGCGCCAAGGGGGTCCGGATCCGGATCGACGGCGACCGGCGGACGGTGATCGACGGGCCGTTCGCGGAGACCAAGGAGCTGATCGCCGGCTACTGGATCATCGACGTCAAGTCGATGGAGGAGGCGATCGCCTGGATGAAGCGCGTGCCCGACCCGCATGAAGGCGGCGGCGAGATCGAGATTCGTCCGTTCTACGAGCTCGAGGACTTCGGCGAGAGCGCCGCCATCGACCGCCATCGCGCCCTTGCCGACGACATGGCGAAGCGGCGCCAGACCTAGACCAGGCCGGAAACCGCGGCCGCCTCCGGCGCGAAGGAGGTGACGTCGATGACGCGGTCCGCGACGGCATCGCGGACCGTCTCGTCATGGAAGATGCCGAGGAAGCTGCCGCCTTCGGCCTTGGCCTCGCGGATCAGGTCGACCACCACGGCGCGGTTGGCTGCGTCGAGCGAGGCGGTCGGCTCGTC
>JAEZEN010000419.1 GCA_023433185.1 Pseudomonadota bacterium
GGCCCGATCTTCGCCGTCATGCCGTGGAACTTCCCGTTCTGGCAGGTGATCCGCTTCTTCGCCCCGGCCTTCCTCGCCGGCAACACCACCGTGGTGAAGCACGCCGAGAACGTCCCCGCCTGCGCCGACGCCATCGAGGCGGTCTTCCGCGAGGCCGGCATGCCCGACGGCACCGTCGTCAACCTGCGCGTCGACCACCCCACCGCGGCAAAAATCATCGCCGACGAGCGTATCCGCTCGGTCACCGTTACCGGTTCTGTCCGCGCCGGCCGCAGCATCGCCGCCACTGCCGGCAGCGTCGGCTTGAAGGCCGTGCTCGAACTGGGCGGCTCCGATCCCTTCATCATCTTCGCCGACGCCGACTTCGACACCGCTGTGAAGACCGCCATCGCCGCCCGCCTCAACAACTCGGGCCAGAGCTGCGTCTGCGCCAAGCGCTTCCTCGTCGAGAAATCGATCGCCGGTCGGTTCACCGAAGCCTTCGTCGAAGGCATGCGCAAGGTGAGCTACGGCGACCCGCTCGACGAGAAGAACAACCTCGGCCCCCTCGCCCGCGCCGACCTCCGCTCGGGCCTCCAGTCCCAGCTCGACCGCTCGCTCTCCGGTGGCGCGAAAGCCGCCCTCACCGGCGGCTCGGTCGATGGTCCGGGCTACTTCTTCGCGCCCGTCATCCTCACCGATGTCGCCGCTGACAACACGGCCGCCCGCGAGGAACTGTTCGGCCCCGTCGCCCCCGTCATCCCCTTCACCGACGAAGCCGATGCGCTCCGCATCGCCAACGGCACCGAGTTCGGCCTCGCCGCCGCCGTCTGGACGAAGGACGAAGACCGCGCCCGCCGCATGGAAGCCGGGGTCGAAGCCGGTGCCGTGTTCATCAACGACATGGTCCGCTCCGACGCCCACATCTCCTTCGGCGGCATCAAGGCCTCCGGCTACGGGCGCGAGCTCGGCCAGGTCGGCATCCACGAATTCACCAACGCCAAGACCATCTGGATCGGCTGATGACCCACTATAATCTCGACCGCCCCGTCCGCATCGGCTTTGCCTGCAACGCGGACACCTACGCGCGCATGATGGACGATGGCGCCATGGCCGCCTTCGAGGCGCTCGGCACCTTCGAGCACCACCTGTGCAACGAGCCCTCCGCCTGGGAGACCGCTCCGCCGGAGAATCCGGCCGCTATCGATGCGCTCGTCGCCTTCGCGTCGAACGTCGATGCCCTGCTGGTCTGCCACGGCTCGCCCCGCCTCACCGGCGCCATCCTCGACCACCTGCCCAACCTCAAGCTGATCGCCGAAGTCGAGGGCGACCGCTTCAGCCAGCGTATCGACGTCGAAGCCGCGGCCGCCCGCGACATCACCGTCGTCGACACCACCAACGGCTCCTCCTACCCGGTCTCCGAGTGGGCCCTCGCCATGGCCATGATCGGCCTGCGCAATGCCGGCTCGCTCTACCGCCGCATGATTGCCGGCGAGACCCCGTTCAAGTCGAATGAGGACCGCGTCGCCGATTTCAGCTGGAACGGGGAGCTCACCGGCAAGAAGGTCGGCCTCATCGGCTGCGGCTATATCGGCCGCCGCCTGCTCGAGCTGCTGGCGCCCTTCCACTGCGACACCTACGCCTTCGATCCGCACGTGCCGCGCGTCATCGCCGACATCTACGACATCACCCTCACCTCGCTCGACGTCGTGATGGGCTGTGACGTGGTGATCTCGCTCGTGCCGCTCACGCCCGAAACGCAGCACATGATCACCGCCCGCGAGCTCGACCTGCTCCGTCCCGGCGCCGTTTTCGTCAACGTCTCGCGCGGCGCCGTCGTCGATCAGGCCGCGCTGATCAAGCGCCTCGAACGCAACGACATCGTCGCCTCGCTAGACGTGTTCGACCCGGAGCCGCTCGAGCCCAATTCGCCGCTGCGCAACATGTCGAACGTCTTCCTCACCCCGCACATCGCGGGCGTGACCGCCCCCTGCGGCCCGCGCTTCCTGACCCTTGCCGCCGACGAGATCGAGCGCAAGTTCGCCGGCCACCGCACCCGCCACGACCTCGTCCCCCGCGCCTCGGTGAAGAAGTGACCACCCTCTCCCTCGCCGAGCGCCGCAAGGCCGGCACCCTGAAGATGGGCTACTGCGTGCCCGCCTTCGCCATGCCGTCGTCCGGCCTGTTCCGCGTCCCCAACCTCGCCCGCATCCAGGACATGGATGTGCTCGGCAACGCGAAGGAAGCCGAACGCCTCGGCTTCGACAGCCTCTGGGTCTGCGACCACCTGATCCTCGGACGCGAGAATTCGGTCCTCGAAGGCTGGACCACCCTCGCCATGATCGCCGGCGCCACCTCGCGCGCCGAGCTCGGCCTCATCCACCAGGCCAACCTCTTCCGCGCCCCGCAGATCGCGGCCAAGATGATGTCGACCCTCGACCACCTGTCCGGCGGCCGCTTCATCCACTTCTTCGAGGCCGGCATGGGCCGCCCCGAGCAGGTTGCCTACGGCCTCGACTGGGACGACGACCACGCCAAGCGGGTCGAACGTCTCGAAGAAGCCATGGAGTTGATTCAGCAGCTTTACGCTTCCGACAAGCCCTTTGATTTCAAAGGCCAGTTCTACCACCTCGAACAGGCTATCCTGTCGCCCAAGCCGAAGCAGGCGCATGTGCCGGTCTGGCTCGGCGAGGCCTTCCCCTGGGTCATCGACCTCACCGCCCGCAAGGCCGACGGCTGGAACACTACCCCCGTGAGCCTCGCCGAACTCGACCGCCGCCTCGGCCTCCTCGACGCCGCACTCGCGACGGCAGGCCGTTCGCGGGCTGACCTCGAGATCAGCTTTGAGACACAGATCCTCGTTGCCCCCGACGTCGCTACCC
>JAEZEN010000433.1 GCA_023433185.1 Pseudomonadota bacterium
GCCCATGCCGGCAACTTCGACCCCCCGCTGTCGACCACCTTCCGCGGGCTGACCGTGCTCGAATGCCCGCCCAACACCCACGGCCGCGCGGTGATCGACGCGCTCGCCACGCTCGAGCCGCTCCCCCTCGATCCCGCCGATCCGGCGACCACCGTTGCCGCCGTCCGGGCGACGCGTGCCGCCATGGCCGAGGCGGCGAAGACCGTGGCCGACCCCGCCGGCAACACGGTCTCGACCGCGATCGTCGACCGCGACGGCCTCGGCATCACCCTGATGAGCAGCGTCTTCAAGCGCTTCGGGGCGGCGATCGGCGTCCCCGGCTGCGGCTTCGTCCTCCAGAACCGCGGCTCCGGGTTCGCCGAGCCCGGCCATGTCAACGGCCCGGCGCCGGGCAAGCGCGCCTACCACACCGTCATCCCGGCGGCGGCGCTGAAGGACGGGCTCCATGCGGTCTTCGGCGTGGTCGGCGGGGCGATGCAGCCGCAGGGCCACGTCCAGCTTCTCCTGCGCCTTGCGGCCTGGGGCGAGCCGCTCCAGGCGGCGCTCGACGCGCCGCGCTGGCGGCTCGAAGGCGACCTGCTCGCCATCGAGGACGGCATGCCGCCGGCGATCGTTGCCGCCCTCCGGGAGGCCGGCTTCGCCGACGCCGGCGCGATCGGCAACATCGCCGGGCGGAGCGACTTCGGCGGTGCCCAGTTCGTTCGCCGCGCGCCCGACGGGACGCTCCAGGGCGCCTCCGACAAGCGCAAGGACGGCACCGCGCTGGGGGCGTAGGCGGACCGCGGGCATCGTGCGCCGGCGTCACCACGGAAGAGGTGCTGGATGACCCCTCCCATCCTCCCCCTTTCAGGGGGAGGGGCCGTTTGGGCTACGCCACAGTTCACGCGACGAGGCCCGTCTCAGAGGCCGCGCATGTTCGCCCCCTCCCCCTGCAAGCCATGAGGTCCACACATATCCGGTGGGAGGTCTTTCGTGGACGACGCACCGCCCCAGCCTACACGCCCCTCCCCCTGCAAGGGGGAAGCCGGGAGGGGGTCAAAAGCCGGGAAGCCAGAAGGTGGTAGCTTCGAACGACCTTCGAACGCTCCGATGACGCAGGCGGCCTCCTACCGGTGCCAGCACGCCGCCCAGTGGCCCGGGCGCTTCTCGACCAGCGGCGGCGGGTCGATGGCGCACTTCTCCGTGGCGAGCGGGCAGCGACCGTGCAGGTGGCAGCCCGACGGCCAGTGCGACACGTCGGGGATCTCGCCGCGATAGACCAGCCGCTTCCGCGCCTTCTGGATCCTCGGGTCGGGCACCGGCACCGCCGAGAGCAGGGCCTCGGTATAGGGATGGATCGGGGTCTCGTAGAGCTGATCGCGGTCGGCGATCTCGACCAGCTTGCCCGAGTAGAGGATCGCCACCCGGTGCGAGATGTGGCGGACGACGCTGAGGTCGTGGGCGATGAACAGGAGGCTCAGCCCGAGGTCGCGCTGGATGTCCTGGAGGAGGTTGACGACCTGGGCCCGGACCGAGACATCGAGCGCCGAGACCGGCTCGTCGGCGACGATGAACTCGGGCTTCAGCGCCAGGGCACGGGCGATGCCGATGCGCTGGCGCTGGCCGCCCGAGAAGGCGTGCGGATAGCGGTCATGGGCGTCGCGCGGCAGGCCGACGATGCGGAGCAGTTCGCCGATCTCGTCGCGCGCCTCCTCGGGCTTGCGGATCAGGCCGTGGACCTGGAGCGGTTCGGCGACGATGTCGAGCACCCGCATCCGCGGATTGAGGCTGGCATAGGGGTCCTGAAAGACGATCTGCATGTGGCGGCGGAGCTTGCGCAGCGCCTCGCCGCTCGTCGTGGTGATGTCCTCGCCCTTGAACAGGATGCGCCCGGAGGTGACGCCGATGCGGCGCAGGATGGCGCGGCCGGCGGTCGACTTGCCAGAGCCCGACTCGCCGACAAGGCCGAGTGTTTCGCCCGGGAAGACGTCGAAGGAGACGTTGTCGAGCGCCTTGATCGCCGTGGGCCGCGCCCAGAAACCGGCCCGAGGGCCTTCGTAGGCGACGCTGATGTTCTGGACGCTGAGCAGTGGCGTGACGACGGGCGGCGGGTCGCGGAGCGTGATCGGCATCGGCGCGTTCATACCGCCCTCAGGATCGCCCCGGGCGGTGCCGGCGCCGCCCAGGCATCGGTCGCCGCACGCCAGCAGGAGACCGTGCCGAACGGCCGGCCCTCGATCGGCGTCATCCTCGGCTGGGTCTCGCAGACCGGATCGGTGATCGGGCAGCGGTCACGGAACGCGCAGCCGGCGGGCGGAGAAAGGAGGTTGGGCGGGGCGCCCTCGATCGCGATCAGGCGCTCCATCCGGTCGTCGAGGCGCGGGGTCGAGCGGATCAGGCCCTGCGTGTAGGGATGCGCCGGACGCTCGAAGACATCCTCGGCCGGGCCGGTCTCGACGATCTGTCCGGCATACATCACCGCCACCCGGTCGCAGAGCCCGGCGACGACACCGAGGTCGTGGGTGATCAGCAGCACCGACAGGCCGAGGGTCTCCTGGAGCCCGGCGAGCAGTTCGAGCACCTGCGCCTGGATCGTCACGTCGAGCGCCGTGGTCGGCTCGTCGGCGATCAGCAGTTCGGGCTCGCAGGCGATCGCCATGGCGATCATCACGCGCTGCCGCATGCCGCCCGACAACTCATGGGGGTACTGTGCGGCGCGGCGCGGCGGCGCCGGGATGCCGACCGCCTCGAGCAATTCGAGCACCCGGAGATCGGCATCGGCCCGGTTCATGCCCATATGGCGGCGGAGCACTTCCGAGATCTGCGCGCCGACCCGCATCAGCGGGTTGAGGGAGGTCATCGGGTCCTGGAAGACGAGGGCGATCTCCTTGCCGCGGATGTCGCGCGCCATGCGGGCGCCCCTCCGGGAGATCAGCGAATGGCCCTTCCAGCGGATGTCACCGCCGGAGATGCGGCCCGGCACATCGATCAACCCCATCACCGCCTGCGCGGTGACGCTCTTGCCCGAGCCGGATTCGCCGACGATGGCGAGCGTCTCGCCGCGGCCGATGGCGAGGTCGACACCGCGCAGGCCGCGCACGACGCCGCGGCGTGTGTCGAACTCCACCTCCAGCCGCTCGACCTCGAGCAGCGGCTTGTCGAGGGCTGCGGCGTTCATGCGACCTCCCGGCGGACCCCCGCCCTGCGTTCCTCGCGACGCCGCACCGCAGCGCGAGCCCGCGCGAAGCGCTTCTCGCGCTCCTGCGGGTCGGTGGTGACGCGGAGCCAGTTGGCGAAGAGGTTGATCGAAAGCACGGTGATCGAGATGCAGAGGCCGGGGAACGTCACCAGCCACCAGGCGACGAAGATGTAGTCCTTTCCGGTCGACACATCGAGGCCCCAGCTCGTCGCCGGCGGCTGCACGCCCAGCCCGAGGAAGGACAGCGCCGCCTCGGCCAGCACGATGTTGGTGAATTCGAGGATGCCGAGGGTGAGGAGCGGCGATGTCAGGTTGGGCAGGATGTGGCGGAAGATCACCCGCGACTGCGGGCAGCCGATCATCTCGGCAGCCTCGACATAGGGCGTCTGGCGCACCGACAGCACGATGCCGCGCACGACGCGGGCATAGATCATCCAGTTGGTGAGGGCGAGAACCACGATCATCGTCGTGAGGCTCGGGCCGATCACGGCGACGATGAGGAGGATGAGAAGGAGACCGGGGAATGCGACCTGGATGTCGACCAGGCGCATCAGGATCGTGTCCGTCCGGCCACCGCGGAATCCGGCGAGGAGGCCGATGGTGACGCCGAAGGCGCCGGCGAGCGCCACCACCGAGAAGCCGACGATCAGCGAGGTCCGCGCCCCGTAGATCAGCCGCGAGAGGATGTCGCGGCCGAGCTGGTCGGTGCCGAGAAGATGGGCCCAGCTGCCCTTCTCCGCCCAGACCGGCGGCCTGAGGCGGGCGACCACCGACTGCGCGGCGGGATCGTAGGGCGCGATCAGCGGGGCGAAGACCGCGGCGAGCACGATCAGTACGATCACCGAGAAGCCGATGAAGCCGGGCTTGTCCTTCCACAATTCCTCGAACAGGGCGCGGAACCGTCCAGGCGGGCGCCCGGTCCCGGCGGCGGCGATGGCGGAGGGATCGATCGCGGCCATGGTCAGGCGAGCTTTATCCGGGGATCGATGAACTTGTAGATGATGTCGAGGGCGATGTTCACGAGAACGATGGCGATTGCCACGGTGAACACGATCGCCTGGAGCAGGAAGAGGTCGTTGCGCTGGATCGCCTGGATCGCGGTCAGCCCCAGGCCGGGCCAGGCGAACACGGTCTCGACGACCACCGTATAGCCCGCGAGGGCGCTGATGATCTCCCAGCCGGCGAGGGTGATGAACGGGATCAGCGTGTTGCGGAGCGCGTGGCCGAACAGCACCGTGTGGAAGCGCATGCCCTTGGCCCGCGCCGTCTTCACGTATTGCTGGTTCAGTTCGTCGATCACCTGGCTGCGGACGAGCAGCGTCATCCGGGCGAGGCTCGGCAGGGCGAGGGTCAGCGCCGGCAGGACGATGTGCTGCCAGCTGCCGATCCCGGAGGTCGGCAGGATCCTCAGTTGGACGGCGAACAGCATGATGAGCAGGAGGCCGAGCCAGAACTGCGGCGTCGAAAGGCCGACGAGGCCGCCGATGACGGTGACCCGGTCGACGATGCCGCCCGGCCGGAGCGCGGCGATGGCACCGAGCGGCAGGGCGAGAAGGATGGCGAAGCCGAGGCCGACGCCGATCAGCATCAGCGTATTGGGCAGACGCTCGAACACCACCTCCATGGCGGGGCGGCGCTGCCAGAGGCTCTCGCCGAAATTGAGCGTTGCGAGGTCGCCGAGGAAGGTGACGAACTGCGCCGGCAGGGGCCGGTCGAGCCCGATCAGGTGCTCGAACGCGGCCCGCTGCTCGGGCGTGGCGGAAAGGGGCAGCATGACCTTCGCCGGATCGCCGAAGACGCGCATGGCGACGAAGACGACCAGGGAAACGCCGAGGACGACCAGGAACCCCTGGAAGAGCCTGCGAAGGATGAACCGGCCCATGCTGCTCCCTCAACCGCGGAGGCGAACCGCTACTCGGCCACCTGCATTTCCTTGACGATCAGCTTGGCGTCGACGCGCGGCTGCCATTCGAGCCGCTCGGAGATGCCGTAGATGTCCTGAGCGTTGAGAAGCGGTGCCAGGTAGTTGAGCTCGTAGGCCTTCTGGGTGATCTCGTCATAGAGGGCCTTGCGCTTCTCGACGTCGGTTTCGGTGCGGGCCGCGACCACCTTCTCGGCCATCTCCGTGTCGCTGTTCGAGGAGAAACCGCTGCCCGACAGGTAGCCCTGGGTCATCGGCCGGTCGGCGTCGAGCAGTTCGTCGGAGTTGACGACGAACACCGCGTCGGGGCGGTTCTGCTGGTCGAAGAGCAGCGTGAGGTACTGGCCGAACTCCTCGATCTGGTAGTTCACGCTGAGCCCCGCCTCGCTCCAGTACTGGCCGACCGCCTCGATCAGCTCGCGGTCCTTGAGCCAGCGGCCGGACTCGCCAACGAGGTTGATCGTCTTGCCCGTCGCGCCGGCTTCCTCGATCAGCTGCTTGGCCCGCTCGAGGTCGTAGGGATAGGGCTCGAGCGCCTCGTTGAAGCCGAAGGCGCGGGGGTTGACCAGCTGGCCGCGGGCCGGCAGGCCGTAGCCGCCGAACAGGCTGTCGGCCAGCGCCTGCCGGTCGATGGCGATGTTCATCGCCTCGCGGACGCGCGGGTCCTGGGTGACCTCGTTGTCGGTCGACAGCACGATCACCGACGTCTCGAGGCCCTGCACGGTCGCCGACTTGGGCACGCTGTCGACGAACTCGGGCAGGAGGTTGGTGATCACGTCGAACTCGCCGGCGACGAGGCCGGAGAGCCGCGTGCCGGGTTCGCCGACGAAGCGGTAGGTGACCTTGTCGATCGAGGGCGCGCCGTCCCAATAGTCGGGATTGGCGACGAGGACGATGTCCTGACCGCGGTTGAAGGCCTCGAGCTTGTAGGGCCCGGTGCCGACCGGCATCTCGCCGAACTGCGGATCCTTCGAGTACTCCGCCGGCACCATCTTCATCCAGTACATGCGCGACGGCAGGATGGGGTCGGGACCGGCGGTCTTGATGTGCACGGTGAGGTCGTCGACCTTCTCGGCGCCGGTGATGCCGCCGAAATAGGCGAGCTGCTCGGAATTGAGGGCCGGATCGAGGATGCGCGTGACGCTCGCCACCACCGAGTCGGCATTGAAAGGCTCGCCATTGGTGAAGGAGATGCCCTCGCGGAGCTTGAACTCCCAGGTCGTGTCGTCGACCTTGGTCGGCTCCGCCGCGGCGAGGCCGGGCACCAGCGTGGCGTCCGCCGTACGCGCCATCAGGGTCTCGTAGATGTTGTCGTTGACGGCACGCTCGCCACCGTCGTCACGCGCCTGCGGATCGAGCGTCGACGGCTCGGATCCGATGGCGATCACGATTTCGCCGGCGAAGGCGTTCAACGGCAGAGCAGCGCCGGCCAGCAGCACCGCGCCGGTCATCAGGCCTTTCAGCATTCTCATCATCCGCTCCCAATATCGAATGTTCCGCGCGGCACCCCGCGCAAGACGGTGCGGATCACATTGCGTTCCCCCAGCTTGGGAGATTGGAATGGGTGCAGGGAACTGTCAAGTCGTCAGTATACAAACCATCCCGTCGCAGGACCCGGGCGAGGCGGGAAGCAAGTCCGGGGCCGATGGCTGAAATCCGCTCTGCGGAACCTCCGGCGCGCGGATTCCGTTCAAAAACCGCGCCCTGATGGTGCGCTCTGGAGCAGGGCTGCGGAAATTCCAGGCGGTCGCCGGACTGCCGCAAATTTGGCTTTCCAATCACGGCTGTATACCACATACTAAATAGTGACGGATCTCGGCGTTCCCCCAGACCGCCTGAGATGCTGGAGCGATCAGCCTGCGGGGGCGTGCCGACGCCTTCGCCGGAGCATTGTTCGTTTCGCCGTCGCATCGCCATCGACGCTTGCGGCTCAAAGTCCCTCGCCGCGCGACGCCTTGAGCGGGGCGCGACCGTAGCGGTTGTTCGCCTCGAGGAGCCGCATCAGCGTCGCGAGGAAGACCTCCCGCTCGCCCTCGTCCAGCACCGAGAGCAGCCGCTCCTGGGCCCGCGCCATGGAGGGATGCATGCGCTCGACAAGGTCCTCGCCGGCGCTCGTAAGCCGCGCCAGCACCATGCGGCGATCCTCGGCGTTCCGCCGGCGGTCGATCAGCCCGCCCTGCTCGAGGCGGCGGAGCACGTCGGCGACGTTGGTGCGGTCGATGCCGAGGGCATTGGCGAGGGTCACCTGGTCGGCGTCGGGGTTGGTCGAAAGGATCGTCAGCAGCCCGTACTGCACGGGCGTGATGCCGAACTCGGCGCATTCCTCGAAGAACAGCGCGTAGTGGATCTGATGGAGACGGCGGATGAGGTAGCCCGGCCGCCGCCACAGCGGCAGTCGCTCGGCGAGGATCCTGAGCGCCGGCCGCGGCCGGGTCTGCGCAGCGAGCGGGTCGGAGGCGACACCATGGGCAAGTGCCGGGCCGGCCTTGCCGTTCGCCTTTGCCGTCCCTCTCGATCTCGTCGCCATGCCGCTGCGTCTCCGTCATCGCCTCCCGCCTCGCTTCGCGCCGCGGTTGACCTCCTCATAGCATCCCGCGCCCGGCGCGCGACCTCCGCAAGGGGCGGATTTGTCGACCGGGAAGAAAGGCGGTACACTGACGATCATTCCGTTCGTCAGCTTTCGAGGAGACCTCCGCGCCATGGCCCAGGAACCGCTCGCCACCAAGGGCAACTTCCTCCACATCTACGATTTCATCGTCGAGAAGGGGAAGGAGGACGAGTTCATCCGGCTGTTCGAGGAGTTCGACTATTCGGACGGCAACCCGATGCACAAGTCCTCGGCGCAGGTTAAGGACGGTGTGCTCTGCCGCGACACCGAGAATCCTCAGCGCTTCTTCCTGATCGCCGAGTGGGCCGACATCGTCGAGCATGCCCGCATTCGCAAGATCCTCGCCGAGGAGATCAAGCCGGCCTTCGTCGGGCTGATCGAGGGGCGGAAGTTCGTGCCGAAATACGTCGAAGTGGTCTCCTCGACGCCGGACCACATCCTCAACGCCGCCGCCGAGCACACGTAGGTCCTGGCGCCATGCGCACGCTATACACCTTCTTCCGGTCCTCGACCTCGTACCGCGTGCGCATCGCCCTTTCGCTCAAGGGCCTCGACTGGGAGCAGTCCTATGTCAGCCTGCCCGGCAAGGAGCACCAGACCGCCGCGTATCTCGCGGTGAACCCGCAGGGCCTCGTCCCGGCTCTGGTCGAGGATGGCCGCCTCTTCGCCCAGAGCCTCGCCATCCTCGAATATCTCGAGGAGGCCCATCCCGAGCCGCCGTTCCTGCCGCGCGACCTCTACGAGCGTGCCTATGTGCGGCGCCTTGCGCAGATCATCGGCTGCGACATCCATCCGTTGAACAACGTCCGGGTTCTCAAATGGCTCGGCAGAAACGTCCCCGACGACAAGGGGATCGCCGACCGCTGGTATGCGCACTGGATCGCCGAGGGCTTTGCAGCGCTCGAAGAGACGCTCCGCCGCGAGGGTCTTTCTGGCGCGTTCTGCCTCGGCGATTCGGTGGGCATGGCCGACATCTGCCTCGTGCCGCAGGTGGCCAATGCGCGCCGCTTCGCGTGCGACCTCGCCCCCTATCCACTGACCGTCGCCATCGCCGACCGGGCGGCCGCCCTCCCCGCCTTCGCCCGCGTCGCGCCCGACACCCAGGCCGACAGGATCTGAGCCAGAGGTCAGAGGCGCCCTTCCTCGACCTCGCGGCCGGTGAACAGCCAGGCGGCGAGAAACATGGCCGCCGTCGCCCCAACGAACTGGGCGATGATGAACGGCCCGATGTCGGCCGGCGCGATGCCGGAAAATGTATCAGTCAGCGCCCGGGCGAGCGTGACGGCGGGGTTGGCGAACGAGGTCGAGGCGGTGAACCAGTAGGCGGCCGTGATGTAGAGCCCGACCGCATAGGGTACCGCGGCCGGCCGCGCGGCGAGGCAGCCGAGGATCGCCGTGACAAGCCCGAAGGTGGCGACGAACTCGGCCAGCCACTGCCCCGTCCCGGTGCGCACGGTGGTCGAGACCTGCCAGAGCGGCGCGTCGAACATGAGGTGCGCGGCCCAGACCCCGATCACCGCGCCGGCGACCTGCGCGACCAGGTAGCCGGGCAGTTGAACGAAGGGCAGTTCCCGCCGCAACGCGAAGGCGACGCTGACCGCAGGGTTGAAGTGCGCGCCCGAGACCGGACCGAACACCAAGATCAGAACGACGAGGATGGCGCCGGTCGGGATCGTATTGCCAAGGAGGGCGATCGCGACGTTCCCGTCCGCCAACCGCTCCGCCATGATGCCCGAGCCGACGACCGTGGCGAGGAGGAAGGCGGTGCCAAAGCCCTCGGCGAGGAGACGACGGCCGGCGGTCGTCGCGGTCATGGTGCTCAGTTGGCCGCCTTGTTGGTCGCCCGGCGTGTGGCGCCCTCCATACGCCCGATCTCACGGAGCCGGCTGCCGAGCGCCAGCCTGTCGATCGAGGCGATCGGCAAGTTGACGAACACCGAGATGCGGTTGCGGAGCAGCCGGAAGGCCTGGACGAAGGCGGCCTCCTTTTCGAGATCGGTGCCCTCGACCTTCGCCGGATCCTCGATGCCCCAGTGGGCCGTCATCGGCTGGCCGGGCCACACCGGGCAGGCCTCGCCTGCGGCGTCGTCGCAGACGGTGAAGACGAAGTCCATCACCGGCGCGCCGGGGCCGGCATAGACGTCCCACGGCTTGGAACTGAAGCCATCGGTCGGATAGTCCGCGGCGGCCAGCACCTTGAGCGCGAACGGGTTGACCACGCCCTTCGGCTGGCTCCCCGCCGAGAAGGCGTTGAAGCGCCCGGCACCGTCCTTGCGAAGGATTCCCTCCGCGAGGATCGACCGGGCGGTGTTCCCGGTACAGAGAAAGAGTACGTTGTAGGGGCGTTGGCCCATGGTCAGGCTCCGGACGACGCTTCACAGGAAAGGGCGGCAAGGACGGGCGCGCAGATCTCCGGCCGCCCCCCGCAGCAGTCGCGGGTGAGGAAGCCGACAAGGTCGCGGAAACCGTCGAGGTCGGCGCTGTAGAGCATCGATCGCCCCTGCCGCTCCACCCTGGCGAGGCGGGCGCGCGTCAACACCGCGAGGTGGGTCGACATGGTGTTGTGGGGGATATCGAAGAAGCGCGCGAGATCGCCGGCGGCGACCGGTTCGGGATGGCTCGCAACCAGACGGCGGAACACCCGGAGGCGCGTCGGCTGAGCCAGGGCGGTCAGCGCATCGATGGCAGATGCTTCGTCCATATGTCTGGATTTATCGACATATCATGACGCTTTCGTGAACCCTGCCGGGGATCGGCCAGCCCGGCGAAAGGAAGCCCGCCTCGGGC
>JAEZEN010000468.1 GCA_023433185.1 Pseudomonadota bacterium
CCCTTGCCCCGGGTCATCTCGGGCACCTGCTCGAGCGGGAACAGGATCAGCTTCCGGTTCTCGCCGCGCGCGGCCACCATGTCGCCGCGGGCGGCGACGCAGATCCGCATCTCCTCCGGCGCGTCGACCGACATCACCTGCTTGCCCTTCCGCGTGTTGGCGAGCACGTCGCCTTCGGGGACGACGAAGCCGCGGCCGTCGGTCGAGGCGACGAGCAGCTTCCGGCCCGGATCGTGGACGAAGGCCGCCACCACGTCCTCGGCGGCATCGAGGTCGACGAGCAGGCGGAGCGGCTCGCCATGGCCGCGCCCGCCGGGCAGCCTGTCGCCCTGGAGGGTGAAGAAGCGCCCGCCCGTGGAGGCGACGAGGATCTTGTCGGTGGTCTGCGCCGGGAATGCGAATTTGAGCGCGTCGTCCCCCTTGAACTGGAGGCCGGAGGTATCGGCGACGTGGCCCTTGAGCGCCCGGATCCAGCCCTTCTGCGAGACGATGACGGTGATCGGCTCGCGCTCGATGGTCGCCTCGAGCATGGCCTCGGCGATCTCCGCGGCGGGCGCGTCGGCGAAGCTCGTCCGCCGGCGGCCGAGCGGTGTCTCGGGACCGAAGGTCTTGCGGATCGCGCGGATCTGGTCGGCGATCGCGTCCCACTGCTTCTCCTCCGAGCCGAGCAGCGCCTCGATGTCCTCGCCCTCCCTGGTGAGCGCATCGTGCTCGCCGCGGATCTCGAACTCCTCGAGCTTCCTGAGGCTCCGCAGGCGCATGTTGAGAATCGCCTCGGCCTGGACGTCGCTCAGCCCGAATCGGGCCATCATCACCGGCTTCGGCTCGTCCTCGCTGCGGATGATCCGGATCACCTCGTCGATGTTGAGATAGGCAATCAGGTAGCCGTCGAGCACCTCGAGCCGGTGGCGGATCTTCGCCAGCCGGAACCGGGCGCGCCGCTGCAGCACCTCGCGGCGGTGCGCCAGCCACTCCGACAGGACCTCACCGAGGCTCATCACCCGCGGCACCCGGCCATGGGAGAGGACGTTGAGGTTGAGCGGCACCCGGGTCTCGAGGTCGGTGAGCTTGAACAGCGATTCCATCATCACCGCCGCATCGACGGTCCGCGCCCGCGGTTCGATGACGATGCGGACGTCCTCGGCCGACTCGTCGCGGACCTCGGCGACGAGCGGGAGGCGCTTTGCGTCGACGAGCTCGGCGATGGTCGCGATCAGCTTCGATTTCTGGACCTGGTAGGGAATCTCGGTGACGATCACGACATAGGTGCCGCGACCCTGGTCCTCGACCTGCCAGCGCGCCCGCACCCGGAAGCTGCCGCGGCCGGTTTCGTAGGCGGCGACGATGTTCGCGCGCGGCTCGACGATGATGCCGCCGGTCGGCAGGTCGGGCCCCGGCACGTGGCCGACCAGGGTCTCGGTGCGGGCGTTGGGCGACTTGATGAGGTGCAGCGCGGCGTTGCACAGCTCAGCGGCGTTGTGCGGCGGGATGTTGGTCGCCATGCCGACCGCGATGCCGGAGGAGCCGTTGGCGAGAAGGTTCGGGAAGGCGCCGGGCAGGACCAGCGGTTCCTCGTCGCTGCCGTCATAGGTCGGGCGGAAGTCGACCGCGTCCTCGTCGATGCCGTCGAGCAGGAGGCGCGCCACCTCGGTCAGGCGCGCCTCGGTGTAGCGCATCGCGGCGGCGTTATCGCCGTCGATATTGCCGAAATTGCCCTGGCCGTCGACCAGCGGATAGCGGACGGCGAAGTCCTGGGCGAGGCGGACCAGCGCGTCGTAGATCGCCTGGTCGCCGTGCGGATGGAAGTTGCCCATCACGTCGCCGACGATCTTGGCCGACTTCTTGAACGCCTGGTTGGGGTTGAGCCCGAGCAGGCGCATGCCGTGGAGGATGCGCCGGTGCACGGGTTTCAGCCCGTCGCGGACGTCCGGCAGGGCGCGGTTGGTGATGGTCGACAGCGCGTAGGCGAGGTAGCGCTCCTCGAGCGCCTCGCGCAGGTTGACCGGCTCGATCGAACCGCCGGGCGGCGGAATCACGTCTTTTCCCATGGCGAGGGCTTAGCGGCGATCCGCAGGCGGCACAACGGCGGCGCCACCGCGTCGTCAAAGCGTCATGCAATCGTCATAAGGGAGACCCCGTCCGCCCGGGGCAACCCGGCACACGTCCCGAGGCCAGGCCGCATGACCATTCCCGAAATCCTCGGGTATCTGGCGACCGCGTTCAACATCGCCGCCTATTCGATGCGCACCATGATCCCGTTGCGCATCCTCGCCATCATCAGCAACGCCGTCTTCGTCGTCTACGGCGCCACGGCCGGCGTCTATCCCGTTCTCTTGCTGCACGCGATCCTCCTGCCGCTCAACGCCTATCGCCTCCGCCAGATGGTGTTGCTGGTGCGCAGCATCAGGCACGCCGACACGGGAGACATGCAGACCGAATGGCTGAAGCCCTTCATGGCGCGGCGGCGGCAGAAGGCGGGCGACGTGCTTTTCCGGCGGGACGAGGTGGCGGACGAGTTGTTCATCCCGCTATCCGGGCGCTTCGTCCTCGCCGAATCGGGCATCGCCGTGCCGGTCGGCCAGATGGTGGGCGAGTTCGGCTTCCTCGTCCCCGACAACCGCCGCACCCAGACCCTCGAATGCGCCGCCGAAGGTGACGTCCTCGCCATCAGCTACGACGACCTCCGCCAGCTCTTCTTCCAGAATCCCGAGTTCGGCTTCTACTTCCTGCGCCTGACCACCGGCCGCCTGTTCGACAATCTCGCGCGGCTCGAGACCCAGGTGGCGGCGCTGAAGGGCGGGTCACCCGCTGTGCGCGCGGGGGCTCCGTCGACATAGGAACCGCGCGTCGCGCTTTTCGTTCGTGCCGATGCGGTGGGCGAGTAGACTGCGGCCTCCACGCCACGGAGGTCTCCATGTCTGCCCTGCCCTCGCCCGACGCACCGCTCGCCGGCCGCTGCCGGTGCGGACGCACCACGATCGCGATCACCGCGCCGCCGATCATGACCGCCGCCTGCCACTGCCGCGGCTGCCAGCGGATGAGCGCGAGCGCCTTCTCGCTCACCGCCATGGTGTCGCCGCAGGCCTTCCGCGTCACGGCGGGCGCGCCCGTGCGCGGTGGTGCGAAGACGCCGCAGCTCGAGCACAATTTCTGCCCCGACTGCATGACCTGGATGTTCACCCGGATCGTCGGCATCGAGGATTTCCTCAATGTCCGGCCGACCATGCTCGACGATCCGCGGTGGTCGGAGCCGTTCATCGAGACCGTCACTGCCGAGAAGCTGCCCTGGGCGACGACGTCGGCGCGGCACAGCTATCCCGGCTACCC
>JAEZEN010000483.1 GCA_023433185.1 Pseudomonadota bacterium
TCGGCGCGCCGCAAGTGGCGATGATCGGCAGCGTCTTCCCGCGACTTCTCCCCTGGCTCCCCCCGCCGATCGCCGCCGTCTGCGTCCTGCCGGCGCACGACGCCGCCGACGGCGCCATCCGCATGGCGCAGCGCGCCCACGCCGAAGAGGCCCCGCAATGACCGTTGAGACCCCGGCGACCGCCGGGCCGAGCCTGATGCTTCGGGAGACGGCGGAGGCGCCGGACGTCGTCGCCCGCCAGATCGAGGCCAATGCCGCAGCCACGGCCGAACTCGGCGCCCGCCTCCGCGAGGCCGCCCCGGCTTTCGTCGTCACCTGCGCGCGGGGCAGTTCGGACAGCGCGGCGACCTATGCCAAGTACCTGATCGAGATCGTGCTCGGCACCGTGGTCGCCTCGGTCGGCCCTTCGGTGACCTCGGTCTATGGCCGCCGCCCGAACATGAAGGGCGCGCTGTTCGTCGCCATCTCGCAGTCGGGCAGGAGCCCGGACCTCCTGACGCTCGCCGAGGCGGCCCGCGCCGACGGGGCGCTGACGGTGGCCCTGGTGAACGACACGTCGTCGCCGCTCGGCGGGCTCTGCGAGGTGGTGCTGCCGCTTCATGCCGGTCCGGAACGGAGCGTCGCGGCGACCAAGTCCTACATCGCCTCGCTCGCCGCGGTGCTGCAGCTCGTCGCCGCCTGGAGCGCCGACCCGGCGCTCGACCGCGCCGTCCGCCGCCTGCCCGACTATCTCGACGGTGCCCTCAAACGCAGCTGGCTCGACGCCGCGCCCGTCCTCCAGCCGGTCGCGGGACTCTATGTCGTGGGCCGTGGCCCGGGCTATGCGGCGGCCCTCGAAGCCGCGCTCAAGCTCAAGGAGACCGCGGGATTGCATGCCGAGGCGGGCAGTTCGGCCGAACTCCGCCACGGCCCGATGGCGATCGCCGGGCCGGACTTCCCGGTGCTCCTGTTCAGCCAGAACGATTCGGCGCTCCCCGGCCTTGCCGAATTCGGCGCGGAACTCACGGCCCGCGGGGTGCCGGTGCTCTCGGCCGGCCCGGCCGGGATTCCGGGGGCGACGCGGCTGCCGGTCGCCGAGGGCGTCGATCCCTTTGCCCAGCCGCTCGCCCTGATCCAGAGCTTCTACCCGCTCGCCGAGGCCATCGCCCGGGCCCGGGGCCGTGATCCCGACCGTCCGCCCCACCTCCGCAAGGTGACCGAGACCCTATGAGCGCCTTCGCGATCGCCGGCGCACGCCTCTTCGACGGCGACGCACTCCATCATGGCCGCGTCGTCCTCGTCGCCGACGGCCGCATCCGGGCGGTCCTGCCCGAGGCCGAATGCCCGGCGGGCACGCCGGTGCATCGCGTGGCAGGCCTGCTGGCGCCCGGCTTCGTCGACATCCAGGTCAATGGCGGCGGCGGTGTCCTCCTCAACGATCGGCCCACCGTCGACGGTGTGCGCACCATCGCCGAGGCGCATCGGCGCTTCGGCACGACCGGCATGCTGCCGACGCTCGTTACCGACACCCGCGAGCGCATGGCCGAGGCGATCGCCGCGGTACGGGCGGCACTCGCGGAAGGCGTGCCGGGCATCCTCGGGATCCATCTCGAGGGGCCATACCTCAACCCGGAACGGAAGGGTGTCCACGACCCGCGCCTGATGCGGCGGATCGAGGAGGAGGACATTGCGCTGGTCGGTTCGCTTGGGGTCGGGCGGACGCTGATCACCATCGCCCCCGAATTGACGACGCCGGAGGTTATCGGGCGCATCGCCGGCAGCGGCGTGCTGATCGCAGCCGGCCACACCACCGCGTCCTACGAGGTGATGATGGCGGCGCGGGCCGCGGGCCTCACCGGCGTCACCCACCTCTTCAACGCCATGCCGCCCCTGATGGGGCGCGAGCCGAGCGTCATCGGCGCGGCGCTCGACGACCAGGGCCTCTGGCCGAGCCTGATCGTCGATCTCTTCCATGCGGCCGTGCCGAGCCTCCGGGTGGCGCTCGCGGCACGCGGCTTCGCGCGGACCATCCTCGTCACCGACGCGATGTCGACGGTCGGCACGGACATGGACAGCTTCATGCTCGGCGACCGGGTGATCACCCGGGCGGGCGGGCGCCTCACCACCGCCGACGGCACGCTCGCCGGCTCCGACCTCGACATGGCGACCGCCGTCCGCAACGCGGTTGAAGCCCTCGGCCTGCCGCTCGAGGCGGCGCTCCACATGGCCTCGCGGGCGCCGGCCGAGTTCCTCGGCCTCGGCGGCGAGCTCGGCCGCATCGCGCCGGGCTACCGGGCGAGCCTCGTTCTCCTCGACGACGGTCTCCGCGTGACGGAAACCTGGATCGACGGCGTTTCCAGCGAAAGGGCAAGTGCATGATGGACGGGATGCCCGCGGGCCTCACCTTCGAGATCTGTGTCGATTCGATTGCCGGGGTGATCGCCGCGCGCGACGCCGGCGCGCAGCGGGTCGAGCTCTGCGCCGGGCTGATCGAGGGCGGCACGACGCCGAGCCTCGGCATGATCCGCCGGGCGCGCGCCGTCGGCGGCATCAAGGTCCATGTCATCATCCGGCCGCGCGGCGGCGACTTCCTCTACTCGCCCGACGAGGTCGCGGTGATGGAGGCCGACATCGACGCTGCGATCGATGCGGGGGCGCACGGCATCGTCTTCGGCATGCTCAACCCCGACGGCACCATCGATATCGAGCTGACGAAGCGGCTGGTGGCGCGCGCCCGGCCGCTGCCGGTGACCTTCCACCGCGCCTTCGACATGACGCCCGACCCGTTCGCCGCGCTCGAGACGCTGATCGACCTCGGCGTCGAGCGGGTGCTGACGACCGGGCAGGAGGCGCACGTCCTCGAGGGCGCCGATACCGTCGCCGCCCTGGTCGAGCTGGCCGCCGACCGGATCATCATCATGTCGGGGGGCGGCGTCTCGCCGCGCACGGCGGCGCGCTTCATCGCCATGACCGGGGTTCGCGAGATCCATTTCGCGGCCCTGGCGCCGGTGCCAAGCGGCATGCGTTTCCGCCGTCCCGACGTCTACATGGGCGGTACGCTCCGCCCGCCCGAATACGACCGCCTCGACACCGCCCAGGCTGACGTCGCGGCGATCATCAACGCCGCCCAGGGCGGATAGGGCGTCAGGCGCCGTCGGGCAGGTAGCCGAAGCGGGTCATCAGCGGCCGGTGGGCGGCGACCATGCGCTCGACCTGGGCGTCGGACAGGGTGTCGCGCCACTGGCCGGTCTTGCCCGCCCGGAAGAACTGGCTGGTGGTGTCGGGGCGCTCGGCGAAGCCCGCGGCCGCTTCCTTCGCCTTCAGCCGCTCGAACCCGGTCAGTTCGACCGCGCGCACGATCTGGTCCTCGCGCGGTGTCATCAGGAGGTGCCGCGCCACGCCGCCGAAATAGCGGACGGGGTCGGCCGTGATGTCCTCGTAGCGGACGACGTGGATCGCCGGATGCGGCCGGGTCGTCCAGCTGCCGACGTTCTCGCTCCACGAGCCGGTGATCACCCGGACATGGGTGCGGGTGGTTTGGACGCCGTAGCCCGGCGTCGCCATCGCCTCGATCGCATGGTCGATGGTCTGGCTGCTGAAGGCGGCGAAGGAGATGACCACATCGAGCGGGTTGCGAACGATGTAGACCGCGCCGGCGCTCGCTCCCATGTTGATGATCGAGAAGCCGTGGTCGAGCGAGTTGGCGTTGTGGGTCTTGATGTAGACGGGCCGGTTGAGCTGGCGGGCGATCGCCGCCTGGATGCGCGGCCGGACGGAGGCGATCTCCGCGGCGCTCGCCCGGTGCGCCGGCTTGCCGAGCATCTGGCTGTAGAGTTCGGCCTTGCTTTCGGAGGCGTTGTCTTCCTCGAGCCGGTTGATGTCGACGTCCTGGAAGTTCGGATCCCGGATCAGGTGGGAGAGAGTGTGGATGAAGGCGCGCGTCCAGGTGTTGCCGGAGCGCGGATAGGACGCGAGCCAGATGATGCCCCGCGGCTTGTTCTTGCTGAGGACGATCATGCCGCCGCCCCAAGCTGGCGCGGCAGGTAGCCGAAGCGCTCCATCTGTTCGCCATGGGCCTCGACGATCATGTCCACCTGGGCGGGCGTGAGCGCCTCGCGCCACTGGCCGGCCTGGCCGACGCGGAAAAAGCGTTCCGTTCCCACCGGGAGCTCGGCGAAGCCCCCCGCCCGCTCCTCGCGGGCGGCGCGCTCGAACGAGGAGGCGGCCACCGCCTCGGCGATCTCGGCCTGGTTCGCGCCGATCCGCATGTGCTCGGCGATCGCCGTGCCCACCGCTTGCGGGTCGGCCAGCATGTCCTCGTAGCGGAGCACCTTGATCACCGGCGGCGGCTCGGTGGTCCAGCTCCGCACGTTCTCGCTCCACGAGCCCCAGATTTCCGGCGTCAAGCGCTCGGAGGGCGGCGGCGCGGTCAAGGTCGCGGCCATGGTGCGGATGGTAAGGTCGAGCGGCAGGCGGAGATAGGGGGCGAGCGACACGGCGACGTCGAGCGGGTTGCGCACGACGTAGAGCGCGCCAACCGAAATGCCGAGGTCGATCAGAGGGATGTCGAAGACGCGGCCGAGAAAGCTGTGGGTCTTGAGCGGCAGCACGCCGGGCCCCGCCTCGCGGACCATCGCCGCCTGCACGTTGGGCCGGGCGGTCACGATCTCCTTCATGTCGGTCTGGATCACCGGCTTGCCGATGATCTGCTCGAACAGGCGGACCTGGCCGGCGAGGCTCGGCGCGGTGTCGCCCAGGCGGTCGATCTCGCGGTCGCCGTCGGGCCGGCCGCGCTTGATGCGCAGCAGGTGGTGAAGGAAGAGCCGGATCCACGTGTTCCCGGACTTCGGGTACGAAGCAATCCATACGATCCCGCGGGGATCGTTAGCGTCGGCGGCGATCATGGCGCTTCTTCTGCCTCAGGCGGGGGCTTTGCTCAAGGCCGCGATGAGGTCGTCGACGATCGCGGTCACCATCGTCGGGTCGTCGCCTTCGGCCATGACGCGGATCACCGGTTCGGGGCCGGAGGCGCGCACCACCAGCCGGCCGTTGCCGGCCAGGCGGCCGTGGATGTCCTCGATCATGCGCTGGACGCCGTCGTTCTCGAGGGCGCGCTTGCCGCCGACGGTGCGAACGCTCTTGAGCACCTGGGGGAGGGGCTCGAAGAGGTGGCATACCTCGCTGACCGGCCGGCCGGACTTCTGGACCACGGCGAGGAGCTGGAGGGCCGCGACCAGGCCGTCGCCGGTCGTGGTGTAGTCGGAGAGAATGATGTGGCCCGACTGCTCGCCGCCGAGATTGTAGCCCTCCTCGCGCATCGCCTCGGCGACGTGGCGGTCGCCGACCGGGGGGCGGACGAGGTGGAGGCCGAGGGTCGCGAGATAGCGCTCGAGGCCGAGGTTGGACATGACGGTGACGACGATGCCGGGCTTGGCGAGCTGGCCCTCCTCGGACCATGACCGGGCGATCGCCGCCATCGTCTGGTCGCCGTCGACCAGCTGGCCCCGCTCGTCGACAACCACCACACGGTCGGCGTCGCCGTCGAGGGCGATGCCGATGTCGGCCCGCACCTCGCGGACCTTTGCGACCAGGGCCTCGGGCGCCGTCGACCCCACGCCGCGATTGATGTTGAAGCCGTCGGGGTCGACCGCGAGCGACACCACTTCCGCGCCGAGTTCCCACAGCGCCTCGGGCGCGACACGGTAGCCCGCGCCATTGGCGCAGTCGACCACCACCCGAAGTCCGTCGAGGGTGAGCGAGCGCGGCAGCGTCCGCTTGGCATATTCGATGTAGCGGTCGGTCACGCTCTCGACGCGCTTGGCGCGGCCGAGGTCGGGCGGGGCCGCGAGGCGACTGCTCAGGTCGGCGTCGATCAGGGCCTCGATCTCGGCCTCGAGCGCATCGGTCAGTTTCGCACCGTCCGGCCCGAAGAGCTTGATGCCGTTGTCGTCGTAGGGATTGTGAGAGGCCGATATCATCACGCCGAGGTCGCAGCGCATCGAGCGCGTGAGCATCGCGATGCCCGGCGTCGGAACCGGGCCGGTCAGCATCACGTCGACGCCGACCGCGAGGAAGCCGGCGGTGAGCGCGTTCTCGATCATGTAGCTCGACAGCCGGGTATCCTTGCCGATGACGACGCGGTGCCGGTGGTCGCCGTTGCGGAAGATGAGGCCGGCGGCCATCCCGACCTTCATGGCGAGGTCTGGCGTGATCGGCGGCTGGTTCGCCCGGCCGCGGATGCCATCGGTCCCGAAGTACTTGCCGGCCATCGCGTTCGCTATCCCTGGTTCTGGTTCATCGCTCTCTTAGCGCGATCTTGCGTCCGGCTGCGTTGAAAAATCACGAAACCGCGAAACATCCCGCGAGTCGGCCGGAAAGCCCGTTCGAGCGGCGGCCCGCCAGAGGATTGCTACAGGGCGTCGGTTTCTCACGCCCGATGCGTGAACCGAAACGGTGTCCCGGACGTAAGGTATTGTCTCGACCATGCCACGGGAGTCCGGCAGCCATGACAATCAGAGATGCGCGTCGCGGTCCCTCCGCCTCTCCCGGGCCGTGGATCGAGATCGCGGTGCTCGTGGCCTTCGTGGGTCTCGCGCTCCTTGCCGGCTGGCTCGGTTCCTTCGCGACGACGCCAAACATCCCGACCTGGTATGCCGGTCTCGAGAAGCCCTGGTTCAACCCGCCCAACGCCGTCTTCCCGGTGGTCTGGACCGTCCTCTACGTGCTGATGGGTGTCGCCGCGTGGCTGGCATGGCGTGCGCCCGAACACCGGAACGGCGACCGCCGCCGGGCGATGGTCGCCTATCTTGTCCAGCTGGCGCTCAATGTGAGCTGGTCCTTCGCGTTCTTCGCGGCGCAGAGCCCGCTCGCCGGCCTTGTCGTCATCGTCCTGCTGCTGGCGGCGATCGTCGCCACGATCCTCGCCTTCATCCCCCGCAGCCGCCTCGCGGCGCTGCTCCTTGCGCCCTATCTCGCTTGGGTCTCGTTCGCGGCCGTGCTCAACGCCGCGATCCTCGCCCTCAACTGGTGATCCGCCCGGGGCCGGTCTGGAAGCTCAGCGAGCAGACGACTCCCTTCCGGCCCACGATGCGGAGCTGGGATTCGATCTGGTCGGCGAGCGCCCGCATCATCCGGGTTCCGACGCCGAGGGCACGGTCCCGGCTGAAGCCGCGGCCGTCATCGGCGATCGTCAGCGTCGCCCGGCCCCCGCGGACGCGGAACCGTACGACGATGCGGCCCTCCGCGCCGGGGGCGAAGCCGTACTTCGCGGCATTGGTCACCGCCTCGTTGACGATCAGTCCGATCGGCACCGCCCGGTCGACGGGAATCGCGAAGTCCTGGATCTCCCGGACGAGCCTGATCCGCGAGTCGGCGAGAATCGATGCCGCGAGGTTGTCACAGATGTCGTCGAGATACTTCCTGACGTCGACCGTCTCCACCTCGCCCTTGCGGTAGAGCTGGTCGTGCAGATAGGCGATCGTGTTGACGCGGTTGATGGCGCGGGCGAAGTCCTCGCTGGCGGCGGGGTCGGTCTGCTTCTTGTGCTTGAGGCGCAGCATGCTGACGATCATCGCGAGATGGTTCTTCACGCGATGGTTCAACTCGGCGAAGAGGAGTTTCTGCTTGGCCAGCGCAGCGTCGCGCTCTTCCTCGATCCGGAGCGATTCCGTCACATCGAGGCAGGCGCCGAGCATGTAGGCCGGGCTTCCGTCGGGATTGCGGACGAGGGCGCTGCGGTCGTAGATCCAGCGGACCTTGCCGTCGATCACGGCGCGGAACCGATAGTCGGCGTCCACGCCGCGCTCGATGCAGGCCTGGATCGTTTCCCAGGCGCGGGCGCGGTCGTCGGGGTGGATCAGGGCCACGAACTCGGCGGCGTTGCGCGGCGCGCGCTCGGGAGGGAGGCCGTAGACGGCACAGAGCGCATCGTCCCATTCGACCCGGTCCTCGCCGATCATCCAGCGCCACGTGCCGGAGCGCGACGCCCTGAGCGCCGCGAGCAGCCTCTCGTGGGCGCTCTCGGCGAAGTTCGGGGGGATCGGCACGACCTGGGCCATGCGTTGCTGCGTGTCCCGTGTTGTGAGGCTTGAGCCCAGAAACGGGAGCGTACCTCATGGCGGGGCTGCGGTACATGCGGAACTTGCCGGCCCGGGGCGGGTTTCCCGGGGATGGCGCCCATCGCAGAGCCGGAACACGCGGACACCCTTGGCCGGGCGCTGCATCTCTGCATCGACATGCAGAGGCTCTTCGCGCCGGACGGGCCATGGCCGACGCCATGGATGCCCCGCGTCCTGCCGCAGATCCGCGCCATCGCGGAGCGCCATGCGGCGCGGACGATCTTCACCCGGTTCATCCCCCCGGAACGGCCGGACGACCTGCCTGGCCGCTGGCAGGCCTATTACCGGGCCTGGCGGGAGGTCACGGGCGAGCGGCTCGATCCGGCGCTGCTTGGCCTTGCCCCGCCGCTCGCGGACCTTGTTCCCCCCGCGGGGGTCATCGACAAGCCGGTCTATTCGGCCTTTCACCGGACCCGTCTGCCGGCGCTGCTCCGCGCACTAGGCGTCGAGACGCTTGTCGTCACCGGCGGTGAGACCGACGTCTGCGTGTTGGCGACGGTGCTCGACGCGGTCGATGCGGGATACCGCGTCCTGCTCGTCACCGATGCCCTGTGCAGCTCCTCCGACGCCGGGCACGACGCGCTGATGACCCTGTTCGACACCCGCTTCACGATGCAGGTGCGCAAGATCACCACCGGCGAACTGCTCTCCGCCTGGAGTGCGTGACCTCCATTGCGGCCGGTCGTCGCGATGACGCGCGCGCGCACCTTTGATCTGCATCAAGGCTCCGTCCGGGCAGGCGCGGAAAGGCTGTTCCGATACGTCGGCGCGACCGGCCGACGCACATTCGGGGAGCATGACCGGTGCCGCTCATAGCCATCTTCGGTCTCATCACATTCGTCGCCGTCGTCCTCAGCGCGCTGGCGCAGGACGCCCTGTTCGCCTTCCACATGGCCCTCGTCGCCGTCATGGCGGGCGGCGCCGCGATCTGGCGGATGCGGACGATCGACTATTCGCAGACCGCAGCGATCCCGCTGAACCCGATCAAGACCGGCTACATGGACAGCGTCATCCGGGCCGGGCTGATCGCCACCGTCTTCTGGGGCGTCGTCGGCTTCCTCGTGGGCGTGTACATCGCCCTTCAGCTCGCCTACCCGCAGCTCAACCTCGATCTGCCGTGGACGACCTTCGGGCGCCTCCGCCCGCTGCACACTTCGGCCGTGGTCTTCGCCTTCGGCGGCAACGCGCTGATCATGACCTCGTTCTACGTCGTCCAGCGCACCACCGGGGCCCGGCTGTGGAACGACGGCCTCGCCTGGTTCGTGTTCTGGGGCTACCAGGTGTTCATCGTGCTTGCGGCCACCGGCTATCTCGCGGGCATCACCCAGTCGCGCGAATATGCCGAGCCGGAATGGTACGTCGACCTGTGGCTCACCGTCGTCTGGGTCGCCTATCTCGCGGTGTATCTGGGGACGATCTTCAAGCGCAAGGAACCCCACATCTACGTCGCCAACTGGTTCTACCTGGCGTTCATCATCACGATCGCGATGCTGCACGTGGTGAACAACCTGGCGATTCCGGTCTCGCCGCTCGGCTCGAAGAGCTATTCCGCCTTCTCAGGCGTCCAGGACGCGCTCGTCCAGTGGTGGTACGGCCACAACGCGGTGGGCTTCTTCCTCACCGCCGGCTTCCTCGGGATGATGTACTACTTCGTGCCGAAGCAGGCCGACCGGCCGATCTATTCCTATCGGCTGTCGATCGTCCACTTCTGGTCGCTCATCTTCCTCTACATCTGGGCCGGCCCGCACCACCTCCACTACACCGCGCTGCCGGACTGGGCGCAGACCCTCGGCATGGTGTTCTCGATCATGCTCTGGATGCCCTCCTGGGGCGGCATGATCAACGGACTGATGACGCTGTCGGGCGCCTGGGACAAGCTGCGCACCGATCCCATCATCCGCATGATGGTCATCGCCATCGCCTTCTACGGCATGTCGACCTTCGAGGGGCCGATGATGTCAATCCGCTCGGTGAACGCGCTCAGCCACTACACCGACTGGACCATCGGCCATGTCCATTCCGGGGCGCTCGGCTGGGTCGGCATGATCTCCTTCGGGGCCATCTACTTCCTCGCCCCGAAGCTCTGGAACCGGAGCCGGCTCTACAGTCTCCGCCTCGTCAACTGGCACTTCTGGCTCGCCACCATCGGCATCGTCCTCTACGCCTCGGCGATGTGGGTGTCGGGCATCATGCAGGGCCTGATGTGGCGCGAGTACGACCAGGAGGGCTTCCTCGTCTACTCCTTCGTCGAGACCGTCGAGGCCATGCATCCCTACTACCTGATCCGCGTGCTGGGTGGCCTGCTCTACCTGGCCGGCGGACTGCTCATGGCCTTCAACGTCTGGAAGACGATCCGTGGCGACCTCCGCGAGGAGGTCCCCATGGGGGCCGTCCCCACCACCGCGCAGCCCGCCCAGTAGGACCCGACAGATGTCCAATCGTCACGCAGTCATCGAGAAGAACGCGACGCTGCTCCTAGGCCTCAGCCTGGGCGTCGTCGCGATCGGCGGCATCGTCGAGATCGTCCCGCTCTTCTACCACCAGAACGTCATCGAGAAGGTCGAGGGGATGCGGCCCTACACGCCGCTCGAACTCGCCGGACGCGACATTTACATCCGCGAGGGCTGCTACGTCTGCCACAGCCAGATGATCCGCCCGATGCGCGACGAGGTCGAGCGCTACGGCCACTACAGCCTCGCCGCCGAGTCGATGTACGACCATCCGTTCCAGTGGGGCTCGAAGCGGACGGGGCCCGACCTCGCCCGCGTCGGCGGCCGCTATTCGGACGAGTGGCACGTCCAGCACCTGACCGATCCCCGGTCGATCGTGCCGACGTCGATCATGCCGGCCTACGGGCACCTGTCGCGGACCCTCCTCAACACGGACAGCATCGCCCGCAGTCTCTCCGTCAACGCCATGGTCGGCGTGCCCTACACGCAGGACATGATCGAGAACGCCAAGGCCGATCTCGTCGCGCAGACCGACCCGGACGGGGACAGTTCCGGTCTCCTCGAGCGCTACGGCGACAAGGTCAGGATCGGCGTGTTCGACGGCAATCGCGCCGCCGTCACCGAGATGGATGCGCTCGTCGCCTACCTGCAGATGCTCGGCACGCTGGTCGACTTCACGGCCTACGAGCCGCTCTCCGAAGAGAACCGGAGGTAACGCCGTGACCTACGAGACCATGCGCCATTTCGCGGACAGCTGGGGCCTTCTCTTCCTGTTCGTGGTGTTCCTCGTCGCGGTCGGCTGGGCCATGCGGCCCGGCGCATCCTTTCGCGATCAGGCGGAAATCCCCTTCAAGCATGATGAGCACGAGGATCGCCAGAATGGCTGACGCCGGCAAGACCGACAATCCGCAGGGGAGCGGGCCCGAGGTCGACGAGGTGACCGGGTACGCCACCACCGGCCACGAGTGGGACGGCATCCGCGAACTGAACCGGCCGCTGCCGCGCTGGTGGCTGTGGACCTTCTATGCCACGATCGTGTTCGCGATCGGCTACGTCCTTCTCTATCCCGGTATCCCGCTCATCCGTGGCGGCACGGAGGGCCTTCTGGGCTACTCGACGCGGGCCGAGGTGCAGAACGAGATCGACCTCGCGCAGCAGGCACAGGCGGGGCGTCGCGACGAGATCGCCAACCTGCCGATCGAGCAGATCCGGGCGAATGCCGATCTTGAGCGCTTCGCCATCGCCGGCGGCCGTTCGGCCTTTTTCGTCAACTGCATCCAGTGCCATGGCACCGGTGCGGCGGGCTCGAAGGGCTATCCCAACCTCAACGACGACGACTGGCTGTGGGGCGGCACGCTCGAGGACATCTACCACAGCATCGCCTACGGCATCCGCTCGGACCATCCCCAGGCCCATTTCTCGGAGATGCTGTCCTTCGACGGTATCCTGACCCGCCCCCAGATGGTGGCGATCGCCAACTTCGTGCTGTCGCTGTCGGGCAAGCCGCACGATGCCGCGCTCGTCGCGGAAGGTGCCGCGCTCTATGCCGAGCCGAGCAACTGCTCGGCCTGCCACGGGGCGGGCGGCGAGGGCGACCGCACCATCGGCGCGCCGCGCCTCAACGATGCGATCACGATGCGAAGCGCGACCGCGGACGAGATCGTCCGGCAGATGATCGCACCCCAACACGGCGTCATGCCGGCGTGGTCGGGGCGGCTGAGCGACACCGTGGTCAAGGAACTCGCGCTCTACGTCTACTCGCTCGGAGGCGGC
>JAEZEN010000515.1 GCA_023433185.1 Pseudomonadota bacterium
CCGGCGCGCCCCCGCCGGGCCGGCAGAAGGCGCCGCCGCCGGTCTCATCGACCGCACCGCCAAGCTCTATATCGGCGGCAAGCAGCAGCGGCCGGACGGCGGCTACTCGCGGCCCATCGCCGGCGCCGACGGCAAGGTCGCCGGCGAGATCGGCGAGGGCAACCGGAAGGACGTCAGGAACGCCGTCGAGGCCGCCCGGAAGGCGACCGGCTGGGCCCGGGCCAGCGAGCACAACCGGGCGCAGGTGCTCTACTACATCGCCGAGAACCTCGCGGTGCGCGGCGACGAGTTCGCCGCCCGGCTCGCGACCGTGAGCGGCGCCCGCCGCGGCGCCGCGAAGGCCGAGGTCGACGCCGCAGTCGCCCGGCTCTTCACCTTCGCCGCCTGGGCCGACAAGTACGAGGGCGCCGTCCACAAGCCGCCTTTCCGGGGCCTTGCGCTCGCCATGAACGAGCCGGTCGGCGTGGTCGGCATCGTCGCGCCCGAGGCGCCCCGCCTGCTCCCCTTCGTGACGCTGATGGCGGCGGCGATCACGGCCGGCAACACCACCGTGATGATCCCGTCCGAGCAGGCGGCGCTGCTTGCCACCGACCTCTACCAGGTGCTCGACACCTCCGACGTGCCGGGCGGGGTGGTCAACATCGTCACCGGCGACCGCATGAAGCTCGGGCTCGAACTCGCGAAGCACGACGCGGTCGACGCGATCTGGGCCTTCGGCCCGCGCGACATGGCGGAGGCCTTCGAGAAGGCCTCCGCCGGCAACCTCAAGCAGACCTGGTGCGAGACGGTCGCCCGCGACTGGAGCGACGACCGCATCTCGGCCGGCCGGGACGTGCTCGCCCGCGCCACCCAGGTCAAGAACATCTGGGTGCCCTACGGGGAGTAGGGGGCGACGGCGCCCCTCGTGCGGTCCCCGCGCATGCTGGGAACACGCGCCGGCGTGCTCGGCGGTCGACGAGTTCCTCGGTTCATCCCTGCGCATGCGGGGAACACTCGTTCCTGATCCGGCGCGAGACCTCCAATGTCGGTTCATCCCCGCGCATGCGGGGAACACGTGGAGGAGGTCGATCAGAAGGGCGGTCGTCGGCGGTTCATCCCCGCGCATGCGGGGAACACTCTTCCCGGAAGTCATTGAAACGGCATCCGTTTCACGATGTCAAACAGCGCACCGGAGTTTCCGGTTCGTTCCCGGCGTCGGGCCCGCGGCGATCCGGGCCCTACCAACCCCACTGGAAGACGGCGCCGGCATTGCCGTTGCCGCGCTGGGTGACCGCGGCGTCGGTGCGCTTGCCGAACTGGAAGATGCCGTAGGCGTTGCCGTTGCCGGCCTGGTCGAGCGTGCCGGAATGGCCGCGGCCCTGCTGGTGGACGACGCCGAAATTGCCGCCGCCGCCGCTCTGGGCGATGGCGCCGTTGTTGTTCTTGCCCTTCTGGCGGACGCTGGCGCTGCCCTTGATGTCCTGCGACAGCGCGTAGATCGCGAGACCGGTCTGGAGCAGGCGGGTCTGCTGCTGGTTCTGCGGGTTGACGCTGAGCGAGATCGAGCCGCCCGCGGCAGCGGGCGCGGCCAGCGCGGCGGTGATGGCGGCGGCGGCGAGGGCGGTGCGGATGGGGCGGATGGTGGTCATGGTGGCCTCCTTGTCTCTCGTGTGTCGGGGAGACCATGCCGGACGCCGGCGGAAGGGGGCCTGAACCGGGCGTTCATTCGCGGTTCAGGAGGCCCCCGTCTCTCCACGGCATAAGAGGCTGCCCCTTCCCCCCGCACCGCTGACGCCGGACGCGGGAAGGAAGGCGCCCGGCGCAGCCAAGCGTCTTCCCTCCCGCAGCCGGACGGGCGTGACCTGGGGCGGCGGAGACCCGCGGTCTCAGAGCGGCGCGATGTACTTGCCGTAGACCCAGGCGGTGCGGAACTGGCCGGAACCGGCGGGATCGACCCACGCCTCGCACCACACGTAGCGGACCGCCTCGCGCTGCTTCCACTTCGGCCAGCCGGCGATGGCGTCGAGCCGAACGCCGCCGGTGCACTTGCCGGTCATCGACAGGGCCACGCCGTTGGGATAGGCGACGAGGATCTTCGAATTGCTGCTCGGCCAGGCCCGGACGTTGAGCGTATCCCACGTCGGCACGTCGGCGACCCGCCAGCCGAAGAAGGCGGAGGCGCTGCCGGGCACGGCCGAGCCCAGAAGGGCCGCGGCGGCGACCAGCGCGGCGGCGACGGACATCACGATCTTGTTCAGCATCTCATATCTCCCGTGTTCCGGGGCGCCTCCCCCGAGGCACCGCGACATGAGCCAACCCTTCGCCCGCGACCCTCGCGCCGGCGCGCTGAATGGTGGCTGAACAGGGGACGCCGCGATGTGGCGGGCGTCACAGCCCAACGGGATCAGTAGCCGGGCAGCACCATCAGCGTTCGCATCCGGGGGAGGGTGGCGCGGGACAGCGTGACGACCGGCAGCGGGCTCATCTCGATCGCATAATGCTCCTCGAGCCGGTTGATGAACGTGGCGAGCGTCGAGGCACCGAAATAGTGCATCGGGATGACGAGCGGCGCGTTGATCTGGTCGAGCACCGAGATCATGTCCTCGACGTTCAGCGTATAGCCGCCGTCGACCGGCACCAGCACCACGTCGATCCGCCCGAGCGCATCGAGATGCGCCGGCGTCAGCGTGTGGTGAAGGTGGCCGAGATGGGCGATGCACAGTCCCGACACCTCGAACACGAAGATCGAGTTCATGTCGCGCTGGAGATCGCCCGACATGCCGAAGCCGCCGCGGATGTTGGTGGTGACGTTGCGGATCCAGACATCGTCGACGGTGAGGTCGTGCTGCGCCGGGGTGCCGTCCTCGCCCCAGCCGTGGAGCACGTGTCCGATGCCGGGATCGGGATTGAGCGTGTAGTGCGTGATATGCGCCCGGTTCATGGTGGCGATGGTCGGGGTCTCGGCCGGCCGGGTGCCGTCGCTGTAGTCGGTGACGATCGACACGCCCGCCGGACTTTCGATCAGGAAGCTCGCATGGCCGATGAAGGTCAGCCGCACCTCGCCATCGGCAAGCTGCGCGACCTCGAAGGCGGCGGGGATCACCCGTGCCTCGTGGCCGGCGATGAAGCGCGGGCAGCGCTCGGGCTCGACGAAGGCCTGGGCGGGCATGACGGCAAGGGCGCCGAAAGCGACGGCGAAGGCCAGGCAGGCGCGGCGGATCATCGGCTGCTCCCCGGGGCCGGCGGCTCCGGAATGGCGCCGCCTCCGGAGGAACCTAGTGCGGCACGCCGCGGCTTCGAGGGGGCGTGCGGCTCAGGCGCCGCCGGCTGCGTCGCGGGCCAGGGGCGTGATGTGGAGCGCCGTGATCCGGTTCCGGTTCTTGCGCAGCACCTGGAAGCGGAACCCATGGAAGGTGAAGGCCTGCCCCGGCTCCGGGATGATGCGCGCCTCGTGGATGACGAGGCCGGCGACCGTCGTCGCCTCGTCGTCGGGCAGCTGCCAGCCCATGGCGCGGTTGAGGTCGCGGAGCGGCACCGCGCCGTCGACGTTCACCGAGCCGGCGGGCTGGGGCCGCACGCCCTGGACGACGATGTCGTGCTCGTCGGAGATCTCGCCGACGATCTCCTCGATGATGTCCTCGAGGGTGATGAGCCCCTGCACCTCGCCATATTCGTCGACCACCAGCGCGAAATGCGACTTCCGCTTGAGAAAGGCGTTGAGCTGGTCGGAAACCTCGGTGGTTTCCGGGATGAACCACGGCTTCTTGGCGATCCTGCGGATGTCGAGGAGGGTCATGTCGTCGCCGGTGCCCTTGAGGGCGCGGACGAGGTCCTTGGTGTGGACGACGCCCACGATGTTCTCGGGCTCGCCCTCCCACAGCGGAACCCGCGTGTAAGGGCTCGACAGGATGCCGTCGACGATCTTCTCCGTCGGCTCGCCGAGATTGACGGCGTGCATGTCGGTGCGGTGGACCATGATGTCGGAAACCGCGAGTTCGCCCAGGTCGAGAAGGCCGCCGAGGCGGTCGCGGTCGCTCTTGACCACGCTGCCTTCGGCGTGGAGCAGGTCGACCTGGCCGCGGATCTCGTCGGTCGCCGAGAGCACGGTATCACCCGACCCCCCCCATCCGGTGGCGCGGAGGATGAGCCGGACGAACACCTGGACGCCGTAGACGATCGGGGAAAGGACCGTCACGAGGACGCTCACCACGGGCGCCACGCCGCGGGCGACGCGGTCGGGCGCCCCGATCGCCAGCGTCTTCGGCAGGATCTCGCCGAAGACCAGCACGAGGAGCGTCATGCCGATCGTGGCATAGGCGACGCCGGCCTGGCCGAACAGGGTGAGGAGAACGCTGGTGGCCAGCGCCGAGGCGAGGATGTTGACGACGTTGTTGCCGAGGAGGATCGCCCCGATCAGCCGTTCGCGATCGCCGATCAGCCGGGACACGATCGCCGCGCGGCGGTCACCCGACTTCTCCAACTGATGCATGCGCGCCTTCGAGGCGGCGGTGAGCGCCGTCTCCGATCCCGAGAAGAAGGCCGACACGGCGACCAGGAGGAGGATCGCCGCGATGATGAGCCAGAGCGTCATCGCATCTGTTCCGAGAGAAACTCCCTGACGGCGTCGACCGCTATGTCCTTGGCGATGAAGGCGCGGCCGATGCCCTTGACGAGGATGAAGGTAAGCTAGCCGCGCGACACCTTCTTGTCCTGGGCCATCAGGTCCAGCAGCGCGTCGACACCGAAGCCGCCGCCCGGGATATCGGCGATGCGGGTCGGCAGGCCGACGTCCTTGAGGTGGGCCTCGACCCGCTTCACGTCCTCGGGCTGGCAGTGGCCGAGCTTGGCCGAGAACCGGAACGCCAGCACCATGCCGATGGCGACGGCCTCGCCATGCAGCAGCCGCCCGTCATAACCCGCCATGGCCTCGAGGGCGTGGCCGAACGTATGGCCGAGATTGAGCAGCGCCCGGACGCCGCTCTCGCGTTCGTCGGCGGCGACGATCGCCGCCTTGGCCCGGCAGGCGGAAGCGATCGCCTGCTCGCGCTCGGGCCAGCCGGCGGCGACCGCGCGCCAGTTGGTCTCGAGCCAGGCGAAGTAGTCCGGCGCGCCGATCAGGCCGCATTTCGCCACCTCGGCATAGCCGGCATTGAACTCGCGTTCGGGCAGCGAATCGAGGATGCCGCTGTCGGCCAGAACGAAACTCGGCTGATGGAACACGCCGAGAAGGTTCTTGCCGTGGGCGGTGTTGATGCCCGTCTTGCCGCCGATCGAGGAATCGACCTGGGCGAGGAGCGTCGTCGGCAGCTGGACGAACCGGATGCCGCGGAGCACCGTGCCGGCGGCGAAACCGGCGAGATCGCCGACCACCCCGCCGCCGAAGGCGAGCACCACGTCGTTGCGCTCGATGCGCGCTTCGAGCAGCGCCTCGATCACCGTCTCGAAGGCCGCGAAGCTCTTGGACGCCTCGCCCGGCGGCACGACGATCGAGACATGCTCGATGTCGGAGAAGTCGAGCGATGCGGTCAACCGGTGAAGGTGGTGCTCGGCGACGGTCTCGTCGGTGACGATCGCCATCCGCGCCCCGGGCAGACGCGTCGCCAACTCGTGGCCGACCGTATCGACGAGATCGCGGCCGATGAGGATGTCGTAGGAGCGGCTGCCCAGCTCGACATGGACCTTGGTCGGCGGCCGCCGCGGCACTTCGGGCGCTGTGTCGCTCATCGCCTGTTACACCCGTTCGGCGGGATGGGCCTCGAGCCACTCGGCAAGGGCGGCGAGGATATCGGCCATCACGATCTCGTGAGCGACGTCCCTGGATTGCACGTGAATGTTCGCCTCCGCATAGATGGGATTGCGCGCCGCGAGGAGCCCGTCGACCGTCGCCTCGGGATCGGCCGTCTTGAGCAGCGGGCGGTTCGAGCGGCGCTTGACGCGCTGCAAGATGAGGTCGCGCTCGACCATGAGCCAGATCGACACGCCCGCGGCGGCGATCGCGGCCCGCGTCTCGGGATTGACGAAGGCGCCGCCGCCGGTCGCCAGAACCTTGGGCCGGCCATCGAGGAGGCGCTGGATCACGCGGCGCTCGCCGTCCCGGAAATAGGCCTCGCCGTGGATCTCGAAGATCTCCGGAATGCTGGCGTTGGCGGCATGCTCGATCTCGGTGTCGGCGTCGACGAAGGGCAGGCCGAGACGCGCCGCGAGCCGGCGCCCGACCGACGACTTGCCCGCCCCCATCATTCCGACCATCACGATGCTCCGGCCGCCCAGAAGACGGGTGATCCGGGCCTGGGTTGGCTCGTCGGCTTCGAGGCTCGTCAATTCTCGGGCTGTCGCCATTTCCCTTGTCCGTCGACGGTCGAGCTAGAGCCGCTTTCCGGCCTTGATGTCAAGGCAGCGTCGCCCTCCGCGCTTGAAACCGTGCGGCCGCTGACCGAAAACAGGGTGGGATCCGCTGGTTGTCCGGCACGCGCCGGCGGCCGCAGGTCCCGCCATACCGGGACCGTCATGCCAACGATCTTCCGTTTCCTGATGTCCCTGGCCGTGATCGCCACCGTGCTTGCGGTGATCGTGTTCGCGCTGGGGAACTTCGTCGAGCCGAACACCCGGTCGATGACCATCCGGCTGCCGCCCGGCCGGCTCGAGCCGCGGCCGGTCGCGCCGCCGCCGGCCCCGGCGCCGCCGGTCACGGCGGTGGAGGGTGACGCGGTCGCCGGTACGGAGAGCGCCGCACCATGACGGCGAAACGGGCCCGGTCGACGGGGTTCCATCACATCGAGGCGTTCCTCGAGATGATGAGCGCCGAACGCGGGGCGGCGGCCAACACGCTCTCCGCCTACCGCCGCGACCTCGAGGACTACGGCGCCTTCGTGGGCGGCTTCGAGGGCGCCCGGACCGCCGACGTGCGGGCCTATCTGGTCGACCTCGCCG
The DNA here is from genome assembly GCA_023433185.1 of Pseudomonadota bacterium. The sequence continues at coordinate 6,910 of JAEZEN010000515.1, forward strand.
GCCGCGGCTTTGCCGCACCGTCGGTCGCCCGCCGCCTCTCGGCGGTGCGCCAGTTCCACCGC
>JAEZEN010000516.1 GCA_023433185.1 Pseudomonadota bacterium
GGCTTCGACGGTGCCGGCGGCGGCGAGCAGGGCGCCATCGCCGCCGAGCGTCAGGACGACCCGGCCCACGCCTGCCTCGACCAGGCGGGACGCGGCCTCGGCGCCGGACGATCCGGCGAGATACTCGGCCTCGCCGCGATTGAGGAAGGCGATGTCCACGAGCGGCCAGAGATCGGTGAAGTAGGGGCGGAGCGGGGAGGGGTTGAAGGCGGTGACGAGGCCGCGTTCCTTCGCCGCCGCGAGCACGCCGCGGGTGACGTCCTCGGCGAGGTTGCCCTGAAGCGCGACGAGGTCGCCGGCGCGGGCGGAGGTGAGCGCGCGGAGGGCCTGGTCGAGCAAGAGCGCCTCGGCCGCGTCCGTCGTCGTCACGATGGCGTTCTCGCCATCGGGCGTCGTGAAGATGATGGAGAAGTCGCTGGAACGATCGGGAAGCGCGACGAGATGCGCGTCGACCGGTTCACCGGCAAGCTGGTCGCGGATGGTCACGGCGCGGAAGTCGTCGCCGATCGCCGTGACCAGAGTGGTGGGAAGGCCGCTCCGGCCCATCACCACGGCCTGGTTGGCGCCCTTGCCGCCGAGGTCGCGGGTCTCCTCGCGGCCGAGGATCGAGGCGCCGGCCTCGGGCATCGAAGCGACGGCGATGGTCTCGTCCATGGCGACGTTGCCGATCACATGGGCGCGCATGACAGACCTTCAGGATGGGGAACGCGAATGCAGACGGTATCCGACAACAGTTCGAGCGCCATAAGGGAAATCTTCGGGCGCGACAAGGCGCTGATCGGCATGATCCATTGCCCGCCTTTCCCAGGCGCGCCGCGCTACCGGGGAACCGCGATGGATGCGGTCTACGACGCCTGCATGCGCGACGCGGAAGCCCTTGTCGGCGGCGGGCTGAACGGGCTGATCGTCGAGAACCACGGCGACATCCCCTTTTCCAAGCCGGAGGACATCGGGCCGGAGACCGCCGCCTTCATGTCGGTTGTGACCGACCGGATCGCGCGGGCGACCGGCGTGCCGCTCGGCGTGAACGTCCTCGCCAACGCGCCGTTGCCCGCCATCGCCATCGCCATGGCCGGCGGCGCCCGCTTCATCCGGGTCAACCAGTGGGCGAATGCCTATGTCGCCAACGAGGGCTTCATGGAGGGGCGCGCGGCCGAGGCGATGCGCTATCGCGCGCTGCTGCGCGCCGAGCATATCAAGGTCTTCGCCGACAGCCACGTGAAGCACGGCGCGCACGCGATCACCGCCGACCGGACCATCCAGGAACTGACGCGCGACCTCGCCTTCTTCGACGCCGACGTGGTGATCGCCACCGGCCAGCGCACCGGCAACGCCGCGACCCTGGAGGAGATCGAGGAGATCGCCGCCGCGACGCACCTGCCGCTGCTCGTCGGCTCGGGCGTCGACGCATCCAACGTGGTCGCGATCCTCGAGCGCACCAATGGCGTCATCGTCGCGTCCTCGCTCAAGAAGGGCGGCGTCTGGTGGAACCCGGTCGATCCGGCGCGCGTGAAGGCCTTCGTCGAGGCCGCGCTTCCGGCTCTGGAGGGCTGAGATGGGAGAGACCCTTTCGGAACGCATCCTCCGCGAGAACGAAGCCGTCCTTGCCGCGATGGTCGGCCATCGCTTCGTCCGCGACATCGCCGCAGACAGTCTGCCGCGCGAGGTATTCGAGCGCTACCTGGTCTATGAAGGCGCCTTCGTCGATACCGCGATCGCGATCTTCGCCCATGCGACCGCCAAGGCCGAGACGATCGCCCAGAAGCGCTGGCTGATCGGCGTGCTCGACGCGCTCGCCAACCAGCAGGTCGCCTATTTCGAGAAGACGTTCGCGGCCCGCGGCATCGACCCGTCGGCGTTCGACACCGCAACGCCGAAGGTGGCTGCGTTTCGCGACGGCATGCTGGCCATTGCCCGGGACGGCGGCTATCTCGACACGGTGGCGGCGATGTTCGCGGCGGAATGGATGTACTGGACGTGGTGCAAGGCGGCGAGCGAACGCCGGATCAGTGACCCGCTCCTCAGGGAATGGGTGGACCTTCATGCGCATGAGGACTTCGCCGCGCAGGCGCTCTGGCTGAAGGCCGAGCTCGACGCCGCCGGCCCCCGCCTGGGCGAGGCCGAGCGGGCGCGCCTCAGCGCCATCTTCGGCCGGGCGCAGCAGCTCGAGATCGACTTCCACGCTGCCGCCTATGGCGACGCATCGCGGCGGTCGTTGTCGAACTGACGCGCCATATGCCGTAGGCTGCGCCGTACAATCGGAACGAGGAGAGAGTCGTGGGAAAGATGATCCGCCTGACTGCCGCCGACGGGCATGGCTTCGGCGCCTACGAGAAGACGCCGTCGTCGGGGGAAGTGCGCGGCGGCCTCGTCGTCGTGCAGGAGATCTTCGGGGTCAATGCCCACATCCGGCGCGTCGCCGACGGCTATGCCGCGGAAGGCTACCGGGTGATCGCTCCAGCGCTCTTCGACCGCGCCGAGGCGGGCGTCGAACTGGGCTACGAGGGCGCCGATCGGGACCGCGGCCTCGGCCTCATGCGGGCGATCGACAAGGAGCACATGCTCGCCGACATCGCCGCCGCGGTCGCGGCGCTCGCGCCGTCCGGCAAGGTCGGCATCGTCGGCGACTGCCTCGGCGGGACGCTCGCCTGGGCGGCGGCGGCGCGGGTCCCGGGGCTCGCGGCGGCGGTCGGCTACTACGGCGGCCAGATCGCCACGCTCCTCGGCGAGACGCCGCGCTGCCCGGTGATGCTCCATTTCGGCGAGGAGGATCCGGGCATTCCGTTGTCCGACGTCGAGAAGATCAAGGCCGTCGTCGATCCGACGCAGGTGCAGATCTTCACCTACAAGGACGCCGGCCACGCCTTCAAGCGCGACGGCACGCCCGTCTTCCATGGCGAGGCGGCGCGCGTCGCCCGCGACCGGACCATCGCCTTTCTCAGGGAGCACGTCGGCTGATGCGGCGCATTGCCGGCTCGACAACGGCACGCTAGACCGCGCCCCATGGCATCCCCGATCACCGACACCATCCGCTTCGCCGTCGCCCAGCTCAATCCGACGGTGGGCGACATCGAGGGCAACCTCCGCAAGGCCAGGGCCGCGCGCGCCGAGGCGGCCGCGGCCGGGGCCGACCTCCTCGTCCTCTCCGAATTGTTCATCGCGGGCTACCCGCCGGAGGACCTCGTCCTCAAGCCCGCGTTCCAGGATGCCTGCCGCGCCGCGGTCGAGGCGCTTGCCGCCGATACCGATGACGGCGGCCCGGGCGTCGTCGTCGGCTCCCCCTGGCCCGAGAACGGCAAGGTCTATAACGCCGTCGTCCTCCTCGACGAGGGGCGGGTGCAGGGCGTCCGCTACAAGGTCGAGCTGCCCAACTACGGGGTGTTCGACGAGCTCCGGGTGTTCGCCGTGGGTCCGCTCCCCGGGCCGCTCGGCTTTCGCGGGCTGCGCCTCGGCGTGCCGATCTGCGAGGACATCTGGTTCGAGCAGGTCTGCGAGTGCCTGCTCGAGACCGGTGCCGAGATGCTTGTCGTCCCGAACGGTTCGCCCTACTGGCGGGGCAAGGCCGAGGTCCGCCAGCAGGTGGCGCTCGCCCGGGTCGTCGAAACCGGCCTGCCGATGGTCTACGTCAACCAGTGCGGCGGCCAGGATGAACTGGTCTTCGACGGCGGTTCCTTCGGCCTCCACGCCGACCGCACGCTCGCCTTCCAGATGCCCCAGTTCGACGAGGGCATCGTTACCGTCACCTGGAAGAAGGATGCCGAACTCGGCTGGCGCTGTACCGACGGCCAGTTCGCATCGCTGCCCGGCCTTGAGGAGGCCAACTGGCGGGCCTGCGTGCTCGGGCTCCGCGACTACGTCAACAAGAACGGCTTCCCCGGCGTCGTGCTCGGCCTCTCCGGCGGCATCGACTCGGCGGTGGTGGCGGCAATGGCGGTGGATGCCCTCGGCGCGAGCCGGGTGCACTGCGTGATGCTGCCCTACCGCTACACTTCGGGCGACAGCCTGAGGGATGCTGCCGAGATCGCCGAGACCCTGCTGGTGCGCTACGACGTGGTGCCGATCGCCGATCCCGTGGAGGGTTTCCTCGGGGCGCTGGCCCCGGTCTTCGCGGGCCGGGCGCCGGACATCGCCGAGGAGAACATCCAGAGCCGGACGCGCGGCACCCTCCTCATGGCGATCTCGAACAAGTTCGGCCCCATGGTCCTGACCACCGGCAACAAGTCGGAGATGTCGGTCGGCTACGCCACGCTCTATGGCGACATGAACGGCGGCTTCAACCCGATCAAGGATCTCTACAAGTCCGAGGTCTATGCGCTGGCGCGCTGGCGGACCGAGAACCGGCCGGCGGGCGCGCTGGGTCCGAAGGGGAGGGTGATTCCGGAGAACGTGATCACGCGGGCACCCTCGGCCGAGCTCCGCGAGGACCAGACCGACCAGGACTCGCTGCCGCCCTACGACGTGCTGGACGATATCCTCGAGTGCCTGGTCGAGGACGAGATGCGCATCGCCGACGTCGTCGCCCGCGGCCACGACCGCGAAACCGTCAGGAAGGTCGAGCGGCTGCTCTACATCGCCGAATACAAGCGCCGGCAGGCGGCGCCGGGCGTGAAGATCACCCGCAAGAACTTCGGCCGCGACCGTCGTTACCCGATCACCAACCGGTTCCGGGATCGCGGCTAGGACCATGTCGGTCACCGTCCGCTTCGCCCCGTCGCCGACGGGCAACATCCACATCGGCAATGCGCGCACGGCGCTGTTCAACTGGCTGTTCGCCCTGCAGCGGGGCGGTCGCTTCGTGCAGCGCTTCGACGACACCGATGCTGAACGGTCGCGCCAGGAGTACGCCGACAACATCCTCGAGGACATCGACTGGATGGGCATCCGTCCTGACACGGTCGCGTATTATTCGCGGCGTCCGGAGGTCTATGCGCGCGCCGTCGAGCGCCTCAAGAGCGCCGGGCTGCTCTATCCCTGCTACGAGACTCCCGAGGAACTGGAGCTGAAGCGCAAGGTTCTGCTGTCGCGCCGCCTGCCGCCGGTCTATGGACGCGAGGCGCTGAAGCTGACGGAACCCGAGCGTGCGGCGCTGGAGGCGCAGGGGAGGCAGCCGCACTGGCGCTTTCTGTTGCCGAACTTCGGCAGCGATCCCTTCGACACACGCCGCACCGAAGTTGCCTGGACCGATCTGGTGCGCGGCGAGGAAACCGTCGACGTGGCCTCGTTGTCCGATCCGGTCCTGATCCGGGGCGACGGCTCGTTCCTATACACGCTGCCGTCCGTCGCCGACGACATCGACCTTGGCGTCACGCACGTCATCCGTGGCGACGACCACGTCACCAACACCGGCGTCCAGATCGCGATCTTCCATGCGCTCGGCGCCGAGCCTCCGGCCTTCGGCCATCACAACCTGCTGACGACCGCCAGCGGCGAGGGCCTGTCGAAGCGTACCGGCTCCCTGTCGATCCGCAGCCTGCGCGCGGACGGCATCGAGGCCATGGCCGTGGCCTCGCTCGCGGTGCTGACCGGCACGTCGGAGAACGTGACGGCCGCGCGCGACATGCGAGACCTCGCCGACAGGTTCGACCTCGCGTCCACGTCGCGATCGGCGGCGAAGTTCGATCCGGCCGATCTCGTCGTCCTGAACCGGTCGCTGCTGCACGAGATGCCGTACGGTTCCGTCGCCGACCGGCTTGGCGCCCTCGGCATCGCCGGGCCGGCTGCGGAGCCGTTCTGGGATGCGGTGCGCGGCAATCTCGACCGCCTGGACGACGCGTCGGCCTGGTGGAAGATCATCACCGACGGGCCCGTCGAACCCGTCGAGATGAGCGACGACGATCGATCGTTCCTGCGCGCCGCCATCGACCTGCTGCCGCCCGGGCCCTGGGACGCCACGACCTTCAGGACGTGGACCGACGCGGTCAAGCAGGCGACCGGCCGCAAGGGCAAGGCGCTGTTCCTGCCGCTCAGGCTGGCGCTTACTGGACGGTCCGCTGGGCCGGAGCTCGCAGATCTAATGCCGCTTCTGGATCCGGCAGGAATTCGGGCCCGACGACCCTGACCTTCCGCTCGGCCGGGAGGGCGCCCGCGACCGGCTTCGATCCGGCCAGGCGCTCCATGGCCGTGGCGTCGAAGCGGCCGTCGCGATTGGACTGCGTCTCGGGGTCGGCGGCCGGATCGGGGCGCGGCGTCGGCGCGACGACGATCGACTGGCTGCCCTGCTCCTGCTTAGCAGCGTCGGCGGACGC
>JAEZEN010000610.1 GCA_023433185.1 Pseudomonadota bacterium
GCACGCAGCCGTGCCGTCGTCATCCGCGCGAGGCGCACGGCGATACTGAGCAGCGTCGCCTCGAGCAGACCGTCCTTGTCCTTGAAGTAGTGGGCGATGAGCCCCGCCGAGACGCCCGCGCGCTGGCCGATGAGCGCCAGCGTCGCGGCGCCGAAGCCGACCTCCGCGATGGTGTCGATGGTCGCGGCGACAAGTTGCCGGCGACGCAGGTCCTCGGCGTCGTTGCGATCCATCTGCGGCCCGGCCGTCCTGCTTCCTGCCCGTCGTTGAACGGCCAATCAACGCGCATCCCCCGGAAAACACAAGCGCTGTCGCGCCCGGCCCGCGGCGCGGCGTCCCGGCCGTAGCCGAGCAGGCTCTACTTTGAACGACCAAATAATGATGCATGAAGTGGAAGTTCTCCTTGCCTGCCGGCGCAGGATCGGGATTGTCTGCCTCAATTGCTGCCCGGCGCAGGCGTGTTGTCGCCGATCACGGGCACCTCGAGATCATGCAGGGAGGACGGAGATGCTTACTCGGGTGATGTGCGCGATCCTCGCCGGGGCCGCGGCGGCTGTCGCCATGCCGCTCGCGTCCGCGGCGGCCCAGGATTCCGCCGCCTGCCGGACGGTGCGCTTTGCCGATGTCGGCTGGACCGACATCACCGCGACCACCGCGCTCGCTGCCCGCGTCCTCAGGGGGCTGGGCTACACGCCCGCGGACCAGGTTCTCTCCGTCCCCGTAACCTATGCCTCGCTCAAGAACGGCGACATCGACGTCTTCCTCGGCAACTGGATGCCGACGATGGAGGCGGACCTGCGGCCCTATCTCGACGACGGGTCGGTCGAGGTCATCGAGCGGCCCAACCTCCAGGGCGCGAAATATACGCTGGCGGTGCCGCAATATACCTTCGCGGCCGGCCTCGAGACCTTCCAGGACATCGCCCGGTTCCGGGAGGCGCTCGACGGCAAAATCTACGGCATCGAACCGGGCAACGACGGCAACCGGCTCATCCTCGACATGATCGAGAACAACCAGTTCGACCTTGGCGGGTTCGAACTCGTGGAGTCGAGCGAGCAGGGGATGCTGGCCCAGGTCGCGCGGGCGACGTCGCGGCAGCAGCCGATCGTGTTCCTCGGCTGGGAGCCGCATCCGATGAACGCGTCCTTCCGCATGCGCTACCTCGGCGGCGGCGACGAGGTGTTCGGCCCGAACTATGGCGGCGCCACCGTCTACACAAATGTCCGCGCCGGCTACCTTACGGAATGTCCGAACGCCGGCAAGTTGATCTCCAACCTCCGCTTCACCCTGCCCATGGAGAACGAGGTGATGGCGGCGATGCTCGACGACGGCAAGGATGCCGCCGTCGCCGCGGAGGAATGGCTGAAGAAGAACCCCCGCGCCTGGGAAGGGTGGCTGAAGGACGTCACCACCTTCGGCGGGGCGCCCGGGCTCGAGGCTGTGAAGAAGAGCCTCGGGCTCTAGCCCGTCGGCGATCGTCGCCCTTCCCGGAGGGGCGGCATCTCCGGGCTCCCCGAACCGCCCATGGAAGATTGGATCACGGAACACAAGATTCCGCTCGGGGCGTGGCTCAAGGCGGTCGTCGACTTCCTCAACCGCCACGCCGCGGGGTTCTTCGATCTCGTCATCCTCGTCCTCGGCGGCATCATTGACGGGCTGCTTTCCGTCCTTGAATGGTTTCCGCCCCTCGTCCTGATCCTGCTCTTCGCCGCCGGGGCCTACGCGCTGCACCGCTCCCTCGCCCTCGCCGCGGGGGTGCTGATCGGCCTGCTCCTCATCATGAATCTGGGCTACTGGCAGGCCACGCTCCAGACGCTGGCGCTCGTCCTCTGCGCGACGCTGGTCTCGGTCGCCATCGGCATCCCGGTGGGCATCGCCGCCGCGCACCGGCGCTGGCTCTACACGGCGATCCGGCCGCTCCTCGACCTGATGCAGACGATCCCGACCTTCGTCTACCTGATCCCGACGCTGGTGCTCTTGGGGCTCGGCATGGTCCCCGGCCTCATCTCCACCGTGATCTTCGCGATCGCCGCCCCCATGCGCCTCACCCAGCTCGGCATCTCCTCGGTGCCGCGGCCGCTGCTGGAGGCCGGCGAGGCGTTCGGCGCGACGCGGCGGCAGCTGCTCTGGAAGGTCGAGCTGCCCTATGCGCTGCCGACCATCACGGCCGGCGTCACCCAATGCATCATGCTGTCGCTGTCGATGGTGGTGATCGCGGCGCTGGTCGGGGCCGACGGCCTCGGCAAGCCGGTGGTCCGGGCCCTCAACACCGTCAACGTCGCCATGGGCTTCGAGGCCGGCATCGCGATCGTCATCCTGGCCATCATTCTCGACCGCGTCTGCAAGCTGCCGGCTCGCGGCCGGAAGCCGGGCCGGTAGCGCCGATGCCCGCGATCCGCTTCGACCGTGTCGACATCCTCTTCGGCGGCGATACCGCCGCGGCGCTGCGGATGCTCGACGAGGGCGCCGGGCGCGAGGCGGTGATCGCGGCGACCGACTGCGTGCCGGGCGCCGTCGGCATCGACCTTGCGGTCGAGCCCGGCGAGATCTGCGTGCTGATGGGGCTGTCGGGATCAGGCAAGTCGACGGTGCTGCGGGCCGTCAACCGCCTGAATGCCGCCACCCGCGGCACGGTGACGGTCGAGCACGGCGGGCGGAGCATCGACATCGGCAGCGCCGACGCCGCGACGCTTCGCGACCTCCGGACCCGCGCCGTCGCGATGGTGTTCCAGCAATTCGCGCTGCTGCCGTGGCGGACGGTCCGCCACAATGTCGGCTTCGGGCTCGAGCTCGCCGGCGTCGGCGCCGCCGAGCGGAACCGCATCGTCGACGAGAAGCTGGCTCTGGTAGGGCTGTCCGGCTGGTCGGAGAAGTATTCGCACGAGCTGTCCGGCGGCATGCAGCAGCGGGTCGGCCTCGCCCGGGCGCTCGCCACCGATGCGCCCATCCTGCTCATGGACGAGCCGTTCTCAGCCCTGGACCCGCTGATCCGCGACAAGCTTCAGGACGAACTGCTCGCCCTCCAGCGCACCCTCCGCAAGACCATCCTCTTCGTCAGCCACGATCTCGACGAGGCGCTGAAGCTCGGCAATCGGATCGCCATCCTCGACGGCGGCCGGATCGTCCAGGACGGTACCGCCGAGGACATCCTGCTCCGACCGGCGAATGCCTATGTCGCCGAGTTCGTCCGCCACATGAACCCGCTCAACGTGCTGCGCGGCAATTCGGTGATGACGCCAGCCTCGGCGCTGCCGCGCGAGGCCGGCGCGCTGGTGATCGCCCGCGGCCCGATCTGCGTCCAGGTCGACGACGACGGGCGTCCGGTGGGCGTGACGCTCGCGGGCCGCGAGGGACGGATCGTGGCGGCCGACGGAGAGACCGGCTTCACGCCGTCCCTCGCAACGCAGGACTTCATCGTCGCGCCCGTCGACCTGACGCTCCGCGCCGCCATCGCGCTGAAGAGCCAGAGCGAGCATCCGATCCTGCTCGTCGACCAGCTCGGACGCCTCGCCGGTCTCTGCGGCGACGAGGAGATCTACCGGAGCCTTCTGCAGCGCCGGTGACGACGCCCGGACAGACGGCCGCATTGCGATTCGGGCGGCGCTGAACGACGCTACGGGAGCGTGGCCGGGGACCGGCTGTCGGCCAAGGGGGACGGTGATGGAAGCGAAGGACGCGACGGCCGCCGCGTCGTCATGGCTCGCAGCGCTCGGGGCAGCGCTTGAAGCAAGGGACGGCGCCGCGGCGGCGGCGTTGTTCGGCGAGGAGTGCTACTGGCGCGACCTCGTGACCTTCACCTGGAACATCCGTACCGTCGAGGGGCGGGACGGGATCGCGGCGATGCTCGCCGCGACGCTGCCCACGACCGCGCCGGCGAACTTCATCCTCGAACGCCCGGCGGAAACGGCCGACGGCGTCGTCTCGGCCTGGTTCACCTTCGAGACCGCGGTCGCCCGCGGCATCGGCCACCTCCGGCTCAGGGACGGCAGGGGCTATACCCTCCTCACCACGATGACCGAGCTGAAGGGGCACGAGGAGAAGCGCCTTGCCACCCGGGAGCCGGGCATCGTCCACGGCGCCCGGCGCGACCGCACCACCTGGAGCGAGGCCAGACGCCACGAGGCCGAGACCCTCGGGCGAAGCGTCCAGCCCTATGTCGTCATCGTGGGCGGCGGCCAGGGCGGCATCACGCTCGGCGCCCGCCTCCGCCGCCTCGGCGTGCCGACGATCATCGTCGAGAAGAACGCGCGGGCCGGCGATTCTTGGCGGAACCGCTACCGCTCGCTCGTCCTCCACGATCCGGTCTGGTACGACCACCTGCCCCACATCCCGTTCCCCGCGCACTGGCCGGTGTTCACGCCCAAGGACCAGATGGGCGACTGGCTGGAGATGTACGCCAGGGTGATGGAACTCAACTACTGGAGCGCCACCGAATGCGTGCACGCGGCATTCGATGAGACGGCTGAGGAATGGGCGGTCACCGTCCGACGCGACGGTGACGAGATCGTGCTCCGCCCGCAGCATCTCGTCTTCGCCACAGGCTCCTACGGGCCGCCGCGCCAGCCTGCCATCCCCGGGCAAGACCTCTTCCGCGGCGAGCAGTACCACTCGAGCCGCCATGTCTCCGGGGCGCCCTACCGCGGCAAGCGCTGCGTCGTCCTCGGCGCCAACTCGTCGGCCCACGACATCTGCGCCGACCTCTGGGAGAGCGAGGCGGCGGAGGTGACGATGATCCAGCGCACCCCGACGACGGTGGTGCGCTCCGAGACGATGATGGAGGTCGGCTTCGCGCCGCTCTATTCGGAGGAGGCGGGGGCGCGCGGCATCGACGTCGACCGGGCCGACCTGATCTTCGCCTCGGTGCCCTTCCGCCTGCTGCCCGCCGCCCAGACGAAGCTGACCGACGAGATGGCCCGCCGCGACGCCGACCTGATGGCGCGGCTGAACGCCGCCGGCTTCCGTACCGACTACGGGCCGGACGGCTCGGGACTGCTGATGAAGGCGCTCCGCACGGGCAGCGGCTACTACCTCGACGTCGGCTGCTCGGAGCTGATCGCCAGCGGCGCGGTCAAGGTGCGGAGCGGCGTCGAGATCGCGCGCCTCACCGAGGACGCCGTGATGCTCAGCGACGGGACCGCACTTCCCGCCGACCTCGTGGTCTACGCCACCGGCTACCGTCCGATGGACGCCTGGGTCGCGCAGCTCATCTCGCCCGACGTGGCCAGGAAGGTCGGGCCCAACTGGGGATACGGCTCGGGTACCCGCGGCGATCCCGGCCCGTGGCAGGGCGAGCTCCGCAACATGTGGAAGCCGCTCGCCCAGGAAGCGCTCTGGTTCCACGGCGGCAACCTTCATCTGTCGCGCCACTACTCGCTCTATCTCGCGCTCCAGCTCAAGGCGCGGATGGAGGGCATCCCGACGCCGGTGTACTGAGGAAACGGCTTGCGGCGGCGGCTGAACCCGCTACCAATCGCGCCGAGGCCGGCGGGACGTCCGGCAATGCCGGGGAGGAGAACAGCGTGACCGAGACGGAGATTTCGCCCGACCTTGCGGCGGGGATTGCCGGGCAGCGGGTGCTGGTCACGGCCGGGGCGGGCGGCATCGGCCGCGCGATCGCGCGGCGACTCCTCACGCATGGCGCGCGGGTCTTCGTCTGCGACGTCTCGGATGCCGTGCTCGATGCCTTCGGCCACGCGTATCCCGAGGTCGGCCGCATCAGGGCCGACGTCGCCGACGAGGGCGATGTCGACCGGATGTTCGTCGCCGCGGAAGCGTATCTCGGCGGCCTCGACGCGCTGGTCAACAACGCCGGCATCGCCGGGCCGACCGGCGGGGTCGACGAGATCGACCCGGCCGACTGGCGTCGCACGATCGACGTCTGCCTCACCGGCCAGTTCCTTTGCGCGCGCCGCGCCGTGCCGCTCCTCAAGGCCGCGGGCGGCGGCTCGATCGTCAGCATGTCGTCGGCCGCCGGCCGTCACGGCTACGCCTTCCGCACCCCCTATTCGGCGGCCAAGTGGGGCGTCATCGGCTTTACCCAGAGCCTCGCCAAGGAGCTCGGGCCGGCGGGCATCCGGGTCAACGCCATCCTGCCCGGCATCGTCGACGGGCCGCGCATGGAGGGCGTCATCCGCGACCGCGCCGCCCAGCTCGGCATTCCCTATGCCGAGATGGAGGCGCAGTACCTGTCGAAGGTCTCGCTGCGGACCATGGTCAGCCAGGACGACGTGGCGGCGATGGTCGCCTTCCTTCTCTCCGATGCCGGGCGGCGGGTCTCGGGCCAGTCGCTCGGCGTCGACGGCAACGTGGAGGCGCTCTGACATGGCGAAGGTGGCACTGGTGGGCTCGGGCTTCATCGGCCGCGCCTGGGCGATCACCTTCGCCCGTGCCGGCCACGAGGTGGTGCTGTGGGACGCGGACAAGGCGGCGCCCGACCGGGCCATCGCCTTCATCCGCGATGCACTGCCCGACCTCGCGGCGAACGACCTGCTCCGCGGCCGGACGCCCGACGAAGTGCTCGCCTCGATCCGCGGCGAGGACGATCTTGCGGCGGCGCTCGACGGCGCCCATCACGTCCAGGAGAACACGCCGGAGGACCTCGTCATGAAGCGGGCGATCTTCGCCCGGCTCGACGAACTCGCCCCGGCCGAAGCGGTGCTCGCCTCCTCGACCTCGGCAATTCTGCCCTCGGCCTTCACCGAGGCGCTGCCCGGCCGGCACCGCTGCCTCGTCATCCACCCGATCAACCCGCCCTACCTGATCCCCGCCGCCGAGGTGGTACCGGCGCCGTGGACATCCCCCGCGGTGGTCGGGCGGGCCCGCACGCTGCTGGTCGCCATGGGGCAGGCGCCGCTGATGATGAAGCGCGAACTCGACGGCTTCATCATGAACCGGCTGCAGGGGGCCCTCCTCGAGGAGGCCTTCCGCCTCGTCGCCGACGGCTATGCCAGCGCCGAGGACGTCGATGTGGGCCTCCGCGAGGGGCTGGCGCTCCGCTGGTCGTTCATGGGGCCGTTCGAGACGATCGACCTCAACGCCCCGGCGGGCGTGCGCGACTATGTCGAGCGCTACCAGGGAATCTACGAGAAGCTCTTCGGCCAGATGCAGCGCCGCGTCGACTGGGGCGGCCCGGTGCTCGCCGAGGTCGAGGGCGACCGGCGCGGCAAGGTGCCGGCGGAGGAGCTCGGCAAGCGCCAGCTCTGGCGCGACCGCCGGCTGATGGCGCTCGCCGCCCACAAGCGCCGGGCGGCGAAAGACATCGGGGAATAGGGGACGGTCATGGCACTCGACGGCAAGGTCATCATCACCTGCGCGGTGACGGGGGCGATCCACACGCCCTCGATGTCGCCCCACCTGCCGGTCACGGCGGCAGAGATCGCCGAGGCGGCGATCGGCGCGGCGGAAGCCGGCGCGGCGATCGTCCATCTGCACGCCCGCAACCCCGAGACCGGCCAGCCCGACCAGGCGCCGGAGGCGTTCAGGCCGTTCCTCCAGGTGATCAAGCAGCGCTCGGACTGCGTCATCAACGTCACCACCGGCGGAGCGCCGACCATGGCGATCGAGGAGCGGGTGCGGCCGGCGGCGACCTTCAAGCCCGAAGTCGCCTCGCTCAACATGGGGTCGATGAACTTCGGCCTCTACCCGATGCTCGAGCGCTTCACCGACTTCAAGCACGACTGGGAGCAGCCCTATCTCGCGGAATCGGACAGCCGCATCTTCCGCAACACCTTCGCCGACATCGAATACATCCTCTCGACCTGCGCCGAGAACGGCACGCGCTTCGAGATCGAGTGCTACGACATCGGCCACCTCTATACGCTCGCCCACTTCGCCGACCGTGGGCTGGTCAAGCCGCCGTTCTTCGTCCAGTCGGTGTTCGGCATCCTCGGCGGCATCGGCCCGCATCCCGAGGACGTGCTCCACATGAAGCGGACCGCCGACCGGCTGTTCGGCGACGACTACCAGTGGTCCGTGCTCGGCGCCGGGCGGAACCAGATGCTCGTCGCCGCCGCCGCGGTGTCGATGGGCGGGAACGTGCGGGTCGGGCTCGAGGATTCGCTGTGGATCGGCAAGGGGCGGCTCGCCCGCACCAACGCCGAGCAGGTCACCAAGGTCCGCCAGATCATCGAGGGCCTCGGCTTCGCCCCGGCGACGCCGGCGGAGGCCCGCGCCATCCTCGGCCTCAAGGGCGCCGACAAGGTCGCGTTCTAGCGGGAAAGGCGGCCCCGGAGCCACAAGACGAAGGCCCCGGTCGCAATGACGCCGAGGCCGAGGGCGAGCACCGGCCGGTCGAGCGCCAGGCCGCCCAGCGCGACGAGGAACACGCCCAGCGCGCCGACCGCCATCGAGACAGTGGCATGCGGCAGGCCGCGGTCGACGGCGCGCTGGTAGGCATGGTGGCGATGGGCCTCGTGCAGCCGCTCGCGGCGCGCCGCACGCATCAGGAGCGTGCTGGTGGCGTCGGCGACGAAATAGAGGCCGAGCAGGATCGCGGGGGCGAGCGCCCCCTCGGCGGCGACGAGGATCAGCAGCCAGCCGAGGACGTAGCCGAGCGTCGTGCTGCCGAGGTCGCCCATGAACATCCGCGCCCGCGGCAGGTTGAAGGGGAGGAAGCCGGCGACGGCCGCGCCGACAACCAGTGCCGCCGGCACCGGCCAGCCGGGCAGGCCCGCGGCGAGCGCGATCACGACGATGCCGAAGGCGACCACCAGCGCCTCGGTGCCGGCGATTCCGTCGATGCCGTCCATGAAGTTGAAGAGGTTGACGAACCACAGCCAGGCGAGGCCGAGGATGAGGCGGTCGAGAACCAGCGGCAGGCCCCCGGCCAGCACCGGCCCGCCAGGCAATGCAGCCAGCGCAGCACCCACCGCCAGCGCCTGCACGGCGAGGCGGATGCTCCAATGGACGCCGCGGACGTCGTCGAGCAGCGAGATCAAGCCGACCGCGAGCGCGCCCGCCAGCACCATCGGCGGCAGGCCCGGCGCGCCGGACAGCGCGAGGCCGAGCCAGCCGGCGAGGATGACGGCGACGAAGCCGATGCCGCCGCCGCCGATGACCGGCGTCCGGTGAGAGGATCTGGGGTTGGGGATGTCGACCACGCCACGGCGGCCGAGCAACGCCCACGACGCGAGGC
>JAEZEN010000070.1 GCA_023433185.1 Pseudomonadota bacterium
GGCGGTACCGCCGCGAAGGGCCGGCAGGAAGCCGGTGGCTCGGTAGGGACGGCGGTCCCTAGTGGAGCGATTCGTCCTTCATGCGGAAGATCTCGTCCTTGAGGTGCAGCTTGCGCTTCTTCATTTCGGCCAGTTCGAGCGGATCGGTACCGGGACGGGCAAGCGCATCCTCGATCTGCTTCTCGAGGGCCTGATGGCGGCGCTCCAGTTCGGCAACGTGCGATTCAATGGCCATGGACCAGTGCCTCCTGTGACGGTGCGAACGAATGCAGTCTGGCACAGCATCCGGAAGCTGTCGAACCACGTATGGTTGTCGCTGCGCTGCACCTGGAAACCCTTCCGGATCGACTGCTACCGACTAAGCTGGGAAACGTTCGATCGCGTTTCAACGGAGCGCAAACGGAATTCGTGACGGGTGGCGATCGTGCTATAGGGACATGGTCTTTCGTTGGCGTCGCGCCTCCGGCACGCGATGGCGAGAGAGGGGACGATGGACGCGGACGAAAGCCGCCTTGTGGCGGAAGAGGAGGAAGCGATTCGGCGCGAGATCGCCGAACTTCGCCAGGAGCATCGCGATCTGGACGCGGCGGTGGCGTTCATGATCGAGTCCGGCGGGGTCGATGTCATCCGCATCCAGCGCATGAAGAAGCGCAAGCTTGCCCTCAAGGACCGCATCACCCGGCTCGAAGACCGGCTGCTGCCGGACATCATCGCCTGACGCGGCGCTGCTTGCCGCGCGCGCGTATCCGCCTCTATGATCTTTTCCCGCCCGAAGCTGGCAGCCCGATGAGACACGCCGCATGATCGACCCGACGCCGCCCGTTGCCATCATCATGGGCAGCCAGTCGGATTGGACGACGCTGCGTCACGCGGCGGATACGCTCGATTCGCTCGGCATCGGTCACGACGACCGCATCATCTCGGCGCACCGCACCCCGGACCGCCTGATCACGTTCTGCAAGGGTGCGCGCCGGGCGGGCTACAGGATCATCATCGCCGGCGCCGGCGGGGCCGCGCACCTGCCCGGCATGGCCGCTGCCCTCACGCCTTTGCCGGTGTTCGGCGTGCCGGTCGAATCGAAGGCGCTCGGCGGCCTCGACAGCCTCTATTCGATCGTCCAGATGCCGGCCGGAATCCCGGTCGGCACGCTCGCCATCGGCCGCTCCGGCGCGATCAATGCGGCGCTGCTGGCCGCTTCCGTGCTCGCACTCCTCGACGACGGGGTCGCCAGCCGTCTCGACGGGTGGCGGGTGGCCCAGTCCGCCGCCGTCGATGAACGTCCCGATGACGATGAGTGAGGCAGGCGTGCTCAGGCCGGGGATGATCGTCGGCATTCTGGGCGGCGGGCAACTGGGACGGATGCTGGCGATCGCGGCGGCGGAGCTCGGCCTGTCATGCCACATCTACTGCCCCGATCCCAAGAGCCCGGCCTTCGCGGTCGCTGCGGCGCGCACCATCGCGCCGTATGACGACGAGGCGGCGCTCGCCGCCTTCGCCGGTGCGGTCGACCTCGTCACCTTCGAGTTCGAGAACATCCCGGTTGCCACGGTACGGTCCCTCGAGGCCCGCGTGGCCGTCCTTCCCGGTTCAGGCTCGCTCGAGGCGGCTCAGGATCGGCTTGCCGAGAAGCGTCTCATCGCGGATCTCGGCATGCCCGTCGCGCCCTTCGCCGAGGTCTCGCGCCAAGCCGACATCTACTCGGCCCTGGCGCGGACCGGGCGGCCGGCGATCCTCAAGTCGCGGCGCCTCGGCTACGACGGCAAGGGGCAGGCGCTGATTCGCGGGGGCGACGATCCCGTGGCGGCGTGGCGGGCAATCGGCGAGACGCCGGCGATCCTCGAGGCCTTCGTGGCGTTCGAGCGCGAGGTCTCGGTGGTCCTGGCGCGCGGCCGTGACGGTGCGGTCGCAGCGTTCGACGTGACCGAGAACGTCCATGAGAACGGGATCCTCGCGACCAGCACCGTGCCGTCGAGCCTTCCCGAGGATGTCGCCGCCGAGGCCGTGGCGATGGCGACGCGGATCGCGGCGGTCGTCGGCCATGTCGGCGTGCTTGCCGTCGAGATGTTCGTCGTTCCCGGCGAAGGGCGGCCGCGGCTGGTCGTCAACGAGATCGCGCCGCGGGTGCACAATTCCGGCCACTGGACCAGCGACGCCGCGGCTTCCTCGCAGTTCGAGCAGCATATCCGTGCGATCGCCGGGTGGCCGCTCGGGGCCGTGACCCGCCACGGCGATGCGGTCATGACCAACCTCATCGGCCCGGCGGTCGAAGGGTGGCAGCCCCTCCTCGCCGAGGCCGGCGTCCACCTCCACCTCTACGGCAAGGCGCAGGCCCTCCCGGGACGGAAGATGGGTCACTACACCCGCGTGAAGGCTCGCGGCAGCGGCTAGAAACAGCGGCCGTCTGCCGTTTTGACAGGGGTCGGCCGGTCTGGTAAGGACGCGCGCCATTCCCACGGACAATTGCGGGGCAATTCGCGTGCAGGTTCTCGTTCGCGACAACAATGTCGATCAGGCGCTGAAGGTTCTCAAGAAGAAGATGCAGCGCGAGGGGCTCTTCCGGGAGATGAAGCTCCACAATCACTACGAAAAGCCCTCGGAGAAGCGGGCGCGCGAGAAGGCGGAGGCCCTCCGCCGTGCGCGCAAGCTGGCGCGGAAGCGCGCCCAGCGGGAAGGCGTCCTGGCGGTCCGCGCCAAGAGCTGACCCGCCTCGAAATCGCCGGTTTTTCAAGCTCCTATAGCCGGGCGAATTGGCGGCACAGGCGGCACGCGGGACAGGGGATTCCGGTGCGGCTATCGAGAGAGGCAGCGCCGGAATCATGCCCGATCAACGTACGGGAGCGGGACGTGCACTCGTCTGCGCGATGGTGCTGCTCGGCGCCCTGCTCGCTGGTTGCACGACCAGCGACCCCAGCGCCTATGTGAAAGCCGATGTCGATCCCGCTTCGGGGTCGGCCGACAACATCAATTCCCTCACCGCCGTCATTCAGCGCAATCCGAACGACGCCAACGGCTACAATGTGCGAGGCACGGCCTACGGCAAGGCGGGGAAGCTGCGCGAGGCGACCGCCGACTTCGACACCGCGATCCGCCTCAACCCGAACTTCTATCAGGCCTACGCCAATCGCGCGCTCGTCCAGCGCCGGCAGGGCCGTGACGACCTCGCCCTAGCCGACTACAACCGCTCGCTGCAGATCAACCCGAGCTACGATGTCGCCTATATCGGCCGGGGCAACATGTATCGGCAGAGCAAGCAGGCGACGCTCGCGCTGGCCGACTTCAACCAGGCCATCGCGCTGCGCACCAGCGACCCCCGCGCCTACCACAACCGCGCGCTGCTCTATCAGGCCAACGCGCAGCACCAGCTCGCCGTCGACGACTTCTCGAAGGCCATCGCGATGTCGCCCGTCAACCTCGAGCCGTTCGAGGGCCGGGGGCTCTCCTACCTCGCGCTGGCCGACTACAAGGCGGCCCTGGAGGACTTCAACGAAGTCGTCAAGCGCGACCGCAACTCCTTCACCGGCTGGACCAACCAGGGCCTCGCGCTCGAGCGGCTCAACGAGCGCGAGAAGGCCTTTGCGGCCTTCTCGAAGGCCGCGGCGCTCAATCCCAACTATCGGCCGGCCCTCGACGGCATGAAGCGCACCTCGCCATCCGGCGGTGCCATCGCCCGCTCGACGACCTGAGGTCCCGCGCGGCATTTGCGGCGCGCCGGCGGGAAGCCTTTCCTGCGCGCCCGCTACTGAGGCGGCGCCTCCGACCAGTCGACGAGCCTCGATTTGTACTCGCTCCGCGGCAGCGACTGGTGGGGCACGAGCCAGATCTCGGTGGTGACCAGCAGCGCCGCGCGGATGTGGCGGCGGATGCGGTCCGCGAGGTCGGGGCCCGCCGGTCCGGCGCCGGTCTCGACCAGTACCTTCAGCGGCGGGTCCTGGCGGAATCCGCGCTGCCGGGGGCGCACCGAGATCAGTCCGCTCACCTCCGTGCCGAACCCGGCGATCAGATCGCGGATGGCCGAGGGGAAGACGTTGACGCCGCGCACGACGAGCATGTCGTCGGTTCGCCCGATGCAGCGGATGCGCGGGGCGGTACGGCCGCAGGCGCAGCGCCCGGTGAAGACCCGGACATGGTCGCGGCTCCGGAAGCGCAGCAGCGGCACCGCCTGCTGGGCGAGATGGGTGTAGACGAGTTCGCCCTCGGCGCCGTCGGCCATCTCGCGCACGGCGCCGGTCTCGGGGTCGATCAGCTCGACATGGACGAGGCCGCGCCCGCTGAAGTGCATGCCGCCTTGCTCGGGGCACTCGCCCCACATCGATGCGGCGATGTCGCCGATGCCCATCACCTCGGTCACGGTCGCCCCCCATGCCGCCTCGAGCAGGCGGCGCATCGCCGGCTCGCCGCCGCCGGGCTCGCCGCCGGTCAGGAGCCTGGTCACGCTCGAGCTGCGAAGGTCGATGCCGCGCGTCTCCGCCCATTCGGCGAGGTGGAGGGCATAGGAGGGGGTGAGGGCGATGGCGTCGGGCTTGAGGAGCCGTACCGTGGTCATCAGCCGCTCGGTGTTGCCGCCGCCGATCGGGATGTGGCTGACCCCCATCAGGTTGAAGGCGTCGAAGGTGATTCCGGCGACGAACGGCCCCGCGCCGTAGGTCGAGACCAGGCCGTCGCGGGCGCGGGTGCCTCCGGTCGAGTAGGTGCGGGCCGAGATGCGGGTCCAGTTCTCGACGTCGGTCGCGGTGAGCGGGATGTAGCTCGGCGTCCCCGTCGTGCCGCTGGTCGAGAAGATGCGGACGGTCTCGGCGAGCGGCACGCAGAGGTGGGTGCCCACCGGTTCGTCGTCGCTTCGCGCGGCGCGTATCTCGTCCTTCTCGGTCATCGGCAGGGAGGCGATGGCATCGAGCCCGCCCACTGCCTCGGGCGAATCGAACCCGGCCTCGCCGAGCTTCCGACGGTAGAAGCGGGAACGGGCGAAGAGGTAGGCGACCTGCCGGCGGTAGAGGACGTCGTCGATGCCGGCCTGCGCCTCCCAGGGCAGCGCCTCGATCGCCGGATCGAACATCAGGCGTCCTCCCCGCCGTCATAGGCGATGGCCTCCTCGGCATGCGAGGCCATGAGGAAGCCGATCGGCCGCGTCTGCTCCTCGGCGAGGTGGGCGAGCAGCCCGCCGGTGCGAGCGAGCAGCGGGATTGCCTTGATTATCGACGCCGGGAAGTCGAGGTCGAGGAGGACGGCGGCGATCGGCATCGAGACGTTCATGACCAGCGGCTTGCCCCAGGCGGCGTCGGCGGCGCCCTTGAAGCGGCGGGCGAGGTCGACGTGGCGCCCCGACACGCCCTCGCCGTCGGCCAGCGCCAGGATGCGCTCGGCGCGTGGATCGACCGGACGGTGGAGCGGATGGCCGAAACCCGGCATCCGCCCGCCCTTCGCGCGGATCCCGGCGGCCCTCGCCCTGTCG
>JAEZEN010000149.1 GCA_023433185.1 Pseudomonadota bacterium
CGTCGACTTCGCCGGCACCAGCATCGCATCGGTGGGCGCGGCCAATCTCACGGCCGCGGCGACCAGAGCGGTGGTCCTCGCCCAACTCGCCGCCGAGGTCATCGAGGACACGGGCATGAGCCAGGGCATCCTCGAGGCGATCGACCTCATCCTCCCCGAGGGGAGTTGCGTGAACGCCGCCTTTCCCGCCGCGGTCGGCCTCGGCTGGCGGCAGATCGCGCCGGCCGTGTCCGCAGCGCTCGCCCGGGCGCTGTCGCGCGAGCCGGCCTTCGCGCCGCCGCCGCCGCTCGTCGTCCTGTTCCCCGAGATCGGCGCGGCGCCCGTTTCGCTGCCGGTGGTGCTCTCGCCCGGCTTCCTCCCCCGGGCGGAGACCGCCGGCGGCGATGCGGCTTCCGGCCGGCGGCGCCTGATCTCGGTCGAGCAGGCCGAGATCGGTGGCGACTTCAGCGTCCTCGGGCGCGAGTTCGACGGCGGCGGGATGAGCGCGGAGGTGATGGTCCGGCGATCCGGCCTCGAGGGCATCATCGTACCCGGGGCCGACGTCGCGCCGGAGATCGTCCAGGACGCACCGCTCGCGCGCGAACGGTCGAACGTTCTCGCGCTCGCAGCGGGCGCGCGCATCCGTTTCACCTATCCCGAGCGCACGGGAGGGCGGCCATGACGTCGGCGGCGATGATCCGCACCCGGGTGGTGGCGGGCGGCTTCGATACCGCCGCGGAGGAGATGAGTGCGACGGTCACCCGCACCGCCCGGAGCCCGATCTTCAACGAGGCGCACGACTTCACGACCGGCATCTTCGAACTCAAGGACGGCAGGGCCCGGCTGATCGCCCAGGCGCCGGGCTGCACGCTCCATCTCTATGCTATCTGCTCCGCCGTCCAAGCCGCGCTCGATCTGTTCCGCAACGATCTCCATCCCGGCGACGTGATCCTCGCGTCCGACCCCTATGGCGGCGGCACTCACATCCCCGACCACGTTGTCATCCTCCCGGTCTTCGTCGACCGGAAGCCGGTATTCTTCCCCGTGGTGCGCGCCCATTTCGCCGACAGCGGCGGTCCCGTCGCCGGCGGATACAACCCCGCCGCCCGCGACATCTGGCAGGATGGCGTCGTGGTGCCGCCGATCAAGCTCTACGAGCGCGGCGAGCGGCGCACCGATGTCTTCGACATGGTTCTGGCCAACAACCGCGTGCGGGACTGGCTGGTCGGAGACCTCGATGCCATGCGCGGCGCGTGCCTGACGGCCGAGGCCCGCATCGAGCGGATCATCGCACGTTTCGGCATCGCCGAGACCCGCGCCGCGATCGAGGCCAACATCGACTATGCCGAGCGCCGCGTCCGCGCCGAGATCGCGAGCTGGCCGGATGGCGACTGCAGCGCCGAAACCTTCATCGACCACGACTACCAGGGCGGCCACGACATCCGCGTCGCCTGCACGGCCCGTGTCCGCGGCTCCGACGTCACGTTCGATTTCACCGGCAGCGCCCCCCAGGTGAACGGCTTCGTCAACTCGCCGATCGCCAACACCCTCAGCTTCGTCTTCGTCGCCATCGCCTCGGTGATCGACGAGGACGTGCCGGTCAACGAGGGCTATATCCGGCCCGTGACGGTGATCGCGCCCGAAGGCACGGTGGTCAATCCGCTGCCGCCGAAGCCGGTCGGCAACTGCACCTGCATCTGCGGCGCCGAGATCGCCGAGGTGGCGTTGCTGGCGCTGTCGCTGTGCGCGCCGACCCGCGTCGGGGTCAATTGCCACAAGCTGCCCCTCGCCTATACGAGCGGCCGCTACGACGACGGCAAGCCGTGGATATCGCTGAACTTCCACGGCTATACCGGCGGCGCCGGGGCCGCCTATGGCACCGACGGCTGGGGCCTTTATCCGCCCCTGATGACCGGCGTGATCCTGCCCTCGATCGAGATGAACGAGATGCAGTATCCGATCCGCATCGAGAAGCACGAATACGAACGCGACACCGCCGGCGCCGGCCGCTGGCGCGGCGCGCCCGGCGTGCGGACTCGCATCCGCTTCCTCGCCGAGAACATAACCAATGCGATGCTCGCCGGCGTCCGCCATCCGACCCGCGGCTTCTGCGGGGGCGAAGACGGGCCGCCGAACCAGCTTGCGCTGATCGAGGACGGGGCGCGCACCGACGTGACCGAGGTGGTCTACAATCACCGCCTGCCCGCCAATTCGGCGATCGAGTTCCTGCGCGGCGGCGGCGGCGGCTGGGGCAGCGCCCTCGACCGACCGGCGGCCGAGGTCCTCGCCGACATCGCCAACGACTACGTTTCGCGGGATCAGGCGGCAGCGGCCTACGGGATCGTGACCGGCGCGCGGGGTGCCGATCTCGATCAGGAGGCGACATTGCAGCGAAGGACAGAGCTGGCCCGAAGCCAATCGGCCCGACATCTCTAACAGGAGCAGGACCCATGACACCACATGCTGTGCGACGACTTTGGATGCTCCCGGGGCTGATCGCCGCGGGGATGGCGGGACCGGCCCTTGCGGCCGATGGTCCTTTCGTCATCAACACGCTCCAGGCGCCGGCGACGATGGACCCGGCGTATCTCTGCGACATCACCGACAACGGCTACGTCGCACCGCTCTACGCCCCGCTGATCGCCTACGGCCGCAGCACGATCGCGGATGCCCCCGCCGGCGTGACAGTGACCATGGAGGATGCGAGCGAGATCGTTCCGGCGCTCGCCGAGAGCTGGTCGGTGTCGGATGACGGGCTGGTCTATACCTTCACCATCCGGGACGGGCTGACGTTCGCGTCCGGCAACCCGATCGACGGCGCCGCCGTCGTCGCATCGCTCGACCGGGCCCTCAAGTCCGGTTCCTGCGGCACCCACTTCATGGAGGCGGCGGACTACGGCAACACCCAGTCGATCAGCGCCGAGGGCAATGTCGTCACGATCACGCTCGACCATCCGCAGCCGCTCCTCATCCACGCGCTGACCCAGCCGAACGTGTCGATCGTCGACGTGGCGACGGTCGAGGCCAACGGCGGCAACGAGTGGCTGGCCACCCATTCCGCCGGCTCCGGGCCCTATGTGCTCGACAGCTACCAGCCGGGCATCCGGGCGGTGTTCAAGGCGAACCCCAACTACTATGGTGAGCCGCCGCGGGAGCCCGAGGTCGTCCTCAACTTCATCGCCGATCCCTCGACGCTGCTGCTCCAGGCGCGCAACGACGCGGCCCAGGTCACGCTCGGCCTGCCCAAGCAGATGCTGTCCGAAGTCGCCGGCACGATGAACGTCGTCGCCGTGCCGACGCCGCGTTGGGAACTGCTCGGCCTGCCCAACCGCGTCGCGCCGTTCGACAACGCCACCTTCCGCAGCGCCCTCAGCTACGCGGTCCCCTATGAGGTGCTGGTCGATTCGGTCGCCCACGGCTACGGCGAGAGCTTCTTCGGCCCGTTCCCCCCGCAATTGTCGGGCTACAATGCCGAACTTGGCGGGCCGCGCGCCTTCGACATGGAGAGGGCCGCAGAACTCATGGCCGAGAGCGGCGTGACCGGGCCGGTCAGCCTCACCATCACGCTTCGTGAGGGGCGCGACGACCACGAGCAGATCGCCACCATCCTCCAGCAGGTCTGGGGCCAGCTCGGCGTCAACGTGACCATCTCCAAGGTCTCGGGATCGGCCTATGCCGAGCTGGTCTCCGCGCCCGAGAAGACCACCGCCATTATGCGGTCGGACGGTCCCTCCGTGACGTTCTCGCCGTGGCTGCTCAACTACGACATCCGCTGCGAATCGAACTTCAACATGTCGAACTACTGCAACCCCGAACTCGAGGCGATCTTCGACGAATCCAACGCGGTGGCCGACCTCGACGCGCGGCAGCCCTACTTCGACAGGATCACCGAGATATGGGTCGCGGATGCGCCGCGCATCCCGCTCTATGGCGACATCTACACGGCGGTCTTGGACAAGTCGGTCAAGTTCTGGGATTTCTCCCAAGACGGTCCGTTCGAGATCTGGCGCTGGGGCCGCTGATCTGACGGCGTCGCGGGATCATGGCGTCCCGCGACGCCGCCTCCTCGGGGCGGTCGGCAGCCACTCCGCCAGCGAGGAGCGCATTCCGAGTGTCCATCTTCCGGTCCACCCCCGTGGCGGTTCCGCTGGCGATCCTGGTGCTGCTCGCCGGCGCGGTCGTCCTCGGGCCCCTGGTGTGGCCGCTTGATCCCTACGCGATGGACTTCGCGGCGATCCTGGCGCCGCCCGGGCCGGCCCACCCGATGGGTACCGATCCCGTCGGCCGCGATGTCCTCGCGCGGTTTCTCGCCGGCGGCCGGCTGTCGCTGTCGGTGGGCGTGCTGGTC
The DNA here is from genome assembly GCA_023433185.1 of Pseudomonadota bacterium. The sequence goes on from JAEZEN010000149.1 coordinate 4,328, forward strand.
ATGATCGGCGGACTGATCCCGGGCGCCTTCCTCGGGGTGCTCGCGGCCCGCGCAGGCGGGATCGTCGACACTGTGATCATGCGGGCCATGGACAGCATCGCCGCGTTCCCCCCGATCCTCCTCGCCATGGCGGTCGCCATCGGCCTCGGCGGCGGGCTGTGGACCGCCGTCGTCGGCGTCATCATCTCCACCCTGCCGTTCTTCGCCCGGCTGATGCGCTCCGAGGTGCTGCGGATCATGTCGTATCGCTTCGTGGACGCCGCCGAGGGCATGGGCGCGTCGCCCGCCTTCATCCTCTACCGGCACGTCTCGCCCCATGCCGCGTCGACCATGCTGATCCAGTGCGCCGCGGTCTTCGGCTACGCCATCATCACGCTCGCCGGCCTCGGCTTTGTCGGGATGGGTGCGCAGGTGCCGACGGCGGAATGGGGGCTGATGATCACCGAGGGGATGAAGTACGCGCTCACCGGCCAATGGTGGCTCACCGTCTTTCCCGGGCTCGGCATTCTCGTCGCGGTTGTCGCCGCCAACCTCCTCGCCGACGGGCTGGCCGAGACGCTGGGGCGTCGCGGGCCATGATCCAGGTCTTCGCCGCCCGCCTCGGCACCTCGCTGATCGCGCTGCTCGGCGCGGCCCTCTTCGCCTTCATTGCGCTCCGCGTCGCCCCGGGCGATCCGGCGCGGCTGGTGCTCGGGCCGTTCGCGACCGACGAGGCGATCCAGGCCCTGCGCGCGCGAATGGGGCTCGACGACCCCCTGCCGCTCCAGTTCTGGCACTATCTCACGAGCTTCGTCAGCGGCGACTGGGGGGGGAGCTATTCGCTCGGTCAGTCGGTCCGCGCCCTGCTCGGCGAGCGCTTTCCGGCGACCCTCGAACTCGGGCTCTACGCCTTCCTCTTCGCGCTGGTCGCCGCCGTCACCCTGGCGGTGGTCGGCGCCTTCCGGCGCGGCCCCATCTCGGACGGCGTGCCCCGGGCGCTGTCGATCTTCGCGCTGGCGGTGCCGCAGTTCTGGTTCGGCATCATCGCGCTGATCGTCGGCTTCGAGATGCTCGGCCTCTTCCCCGGCCCCTCCGGGCGCCTGCCGTCGGGCATGGCGGCGCCGGCCGGGCCGACCGGCCTCTACACCATCGACGCTCTGCTGGCGGGCGATCCGGCGACGTTCCTCACCGCGCTCCACTACCTCGCGCTGCCGGCGATCACGCTCGGGCTGCTGCCCTTCGGCTTCCTGCTGCGGCTGCTCCGGGCCAACCTCCTCGACGTCGCGAACGAGCCTTTCGTCCTGGTCGCCCGGGCCCAGGGGCAATCCCGCCTGCGGGTGTTCCTGCGCTACGTCCTGCCCAACGCCATCATCCCGACGCTGATGGCCTCGGGTCTCATCCTCGGACAGCTCCTCGCCGGCTCGGTATTGGTGGAAAGGGTGTTCAACTGGCCGGGGGCCGGGTCGCTGGTCACACAGGGCCTGCTCCAGCAGGACTATTCGGTCGTCCAGACCTTCATCCTGCTCTCGGCCTTCATCTACATCCTCGCCAACCTCGCCATCGACCTCATCGCCGCGGCGATCGACCCGCGGATCGGGCGCAGGGGGGAGCGATGAGCGGTGCGCTGCTCGACATCCGCGGCCTCTCGGTCTCCTTCGGTGGGACGCGGGCGCTGAGCGGCATCGACCTCGACCTCGAACCGGGGACGCGGCTCGGCCTGGTCGGGGAGAGCGGCTCCGGCAAGTCCACCCTCGGCCTCGCGGTCCTCGGCCTGCTCCCGGCGGACGCGGTCTGCACCGGCGAGATCCGGTTCCGGGGCACGCCAATCCCGGTGACCGACGATCGCGCCATGACCCGGATCCGCGGTCGCCGGATGGGGTTCATCTATCAGGACCCGATGTCGGCGTTCAGCCCGGTCCACACGATCGGTACCCACCTCGTCCGCGCGCTTCGGGCGGTCCGGCCAGGTGTTTCCCGTCGGGAAGCGGAGGCACGGGCGGTGACGCTTCTCGAGGAGGTCGAGATCACCCGGCCGCGGGAGCGGCTCCGCCACTATCCGCACGAATATTCGGGCGGGATGCTGCAGCGGGTGATGTTAGCGGCGGCCCTGGTCGGCGATCCCGACCTGCGCATCGCCGACGAGCCGACGACCGCGCTCGACGTGTCGACCCAGGCCCTGGTGCTGCGCATGCTCGACCGCGTCGTCGCGGCCCGCGGCATGGGCTTCATCCTCGTCAGCCACGATCTCGGCGTCGTCGCCGAGGCGTGCCGGGAGGTGGCGGTGATGTACGGCGGCAAGCTGATCCAGCGCGTCGCGCTCGCCGACCTTCAGGCCGAGGCGCATCCCTATACGCGGGCGCTGCTCGAGGCCCGTCCCACCTTCGGCAAGCGCGGCCAGCGGCTGTCGACCGTCGCCGACTTTCTCCCGGCGGGCTGGTCCGACGATGCTTGAGCTCGAGGACGTCACCAAGGTCTTCCGCAAGCGCGGGCGCGTGGGCGGCCGCGGCGAGACGACGGTGGCGCTCGACCGCATCTCGGTGCGGATCGGCGGCGCGCGCACCCTCGGCGTCATCGGCGAGAGCGGTTCGGGAAAGTCGACGCTGGCGCGGATCGCGCTCCGCATGATCGCCCCGGACAGCGGGACCATCCGTTTCGCCGGCCGCGACATCACTCGCGTCTCCGGCCGGGCGCTCCGGCCGTTTCGCCGCAAGGTCCAGCCGGTCTTCCAGGACAGTGCCGGCGCCCTCGACCCGCGCATGACCATTGCCCAGACCCTTCGTGAGCCGCTCGCCCTCCGCGGCGACGTTCCGCGCTCGGAATGGCAGCGGCGGATCGACGACGTTCTGGCCGCGATCGAACTGTCGCCCGGGCTCGCCGACCGCTATCCGCGCCAGCTCGCGGGCGGGCAGCGCCAGCGTGTCGGCATCGCCCGGGCGCTGCTGATGGAGCCCGAGATCCTGATCCTCGACGAGCCGGTCTCCGCGCTCGACGTCTCGGTCCAGGCGAGCGTCCTCAACCTGCTCCGCGACCTCCAGAAGGAGCGGGGACTGAGCTACCTTTTCATCGGTCACGACCTGTCGATCGCCGAGTATTTCTGCGACGACATCCTGGTCCTCCAGCACGGCGTCCAGCGGGAGTTCGCCGACGCGGAGACCCTGTTCCGCAACCCGCAGGACGACTATACGCGCGCCCTGATCGCCGCCATGCCGCGCCAGCTCTGAGGGGCGCGCAGCGTCGCCGGCGCGGGGCGATGGTCTTCAGCCGAGCGTCCGGAGGTGGCGGATCGGCCGGGCCGGCGCCAGCGCCTCGGCCGCCGCGACGATTCCCTGCGCGTCGATGCCGAAGTGGCGATAGAGGTCGGCGATGGTGCCGGTCTGGCCGAAATGCTCGACGCCGAGCGAGCGGGTGCGGTGGCCGGCGACGGCGCCGAGCCAGCCGAGCGTCGCCGGGTGGCCGTCGATGACGGTGACCAGGCCGCAGT
>JAEZEN010000176.1 GCA_023433185.1 Pseudomonadota bacterium
CGACAGGGACTCCTCCGCGCCGGGCCTCAAACTATTGAAAAATCAGGCCTATCGGCCTCGGCCAGATGTTTCAAATGCGTTACACAAGGTGATTTTGCAGCAGATGCCCACCCGGCTAGTCTTCGAATCGAAGAGGGTGTTGGGGCGATTGCCTGACCTGGCAGTGCGTAGCGGAGGTCCAGTGTAGCGGACCGATGCATCTGCCGGAAGCGCGAGCCGGATACGATGCCTTCGGGCCGCGCAGGCGGTGGGGACGGAAGACCAGGGGGCGAGTGCCGAATGGCGACACGGCGTAACGGGGCGCAGACGACTCTCGCCAATCGGGTGATGTTGTCCGGTGTCGGCGTCCACAGCGGACATGCGGCGTCGGTGACGCTGCACCCGGCCGAAGCCGACAGCGGCATCTATTTCTACCGCACCAATCTCGACGACGGCTCCGAGCGCGAAATCCCGGCCGACTACCGTCACGTCAGCGCCACCGACCTCTGCACCACCATCGGCGTCTCCGGCGCCTCGGTCGCGACCATCGAGCATCTGATGGCGACGCTCCGCGGCATGGAGATCGACAACTGCATGATCGAGGTCGACGGCCCGGAAGTTCCCGTCATGGACGGCAGCGCCGAGGCCTTCATCGATGCGATCGACCAGGCCGGCATCGAGACGCTGTCGAAGGCCCGCCGCTACATCAAGGTGCTCAAGCCGGTCCGTGTCGAGCATGGCACCAGCTTCGCCGAATTCACCCCCTATGATGGCCGCCGCATCGAGGTCGAGATCGACTTCGCCAATCCGCTGGTCGGCCGCCAGCGCTACGCCGCCGACATGACCGCCGACCGTTTCCGTCGCGACATCGGCCGGGCCCGCACCTTCGGCTTCTATGCCGACGTGAAGAACCTCTGGGCCCGCGGCTTCGCCCTCGGCGCCTCCCTCGAGAACGCCATCGTGATCGGCGAGGACCGGGTGATGAACCCCGAGGGCCTCCGCTACGCCGACGAGTTCGTTCGCCACAAGGCGCTCGATGCGGTGGGCGACCTCGCCCTGGCGGGCGCGCCGATCCTCGGTTCCTACCGCTCGTATCGCGGCGGTCACCGCCTGAACTTCCTCGCCGTCGAGACGCTGCTCGCCGACCGCGAGGCGTGGAGCCTGGTCGAGATGCCGGTTCGCCGCGAGGGCGGCCATGCCGAACTGCCGGCCGGAGTCGCGGTTCCGGCTTTCGGACCCGAGGTTTCGTAGCCCTCGGCCTTCGTATCTCCCCCGTTTTGCCATAAACCTGAGCGACATGAAGTACCGGTGATGTTGGCGCGACTGCATGATTTGCGCTAGACACACGGGGCACGGAATGCCGTCTGTGCTAGGAAATGCCGGCGCTTGTGCCGGCGCGTGCGGGGGATCGATGAGAACCGTCCTGTCGGGGCTGCGAATCAGCAGGAAGACGCTCACCACCGCCGCGACGCTGCTGGCAATTGTCGGCGCGCCGGTGTTGCTCGCCGCCTGCCAGAAGAACATCGAGGGCACGATGTCGGCCTATGCGCCGGACGAGCCCGCGGGCGTGCTCTACAATCGCGGCCTCGGCTACATGAATGCCGGCAAGTTCAACGACGCGATCGAGGAATTCAACGAGGTCGACCGCCAGCACCCCTATTCGGAGGAAGCGCGGAAGGCCCTCGTGATGTCGGCCTTCGCCAGCTACCGGCGCGGCCAGTACGATACCGCCATCGCCACCTGCCGCCGCTACCTCACGCTCTATCCCGGCAGCGACGAGGCGGCCTATGCGCAGTACATCATGGGCCAGTCCTACTTCGCCCAGGTCAAGGACGTCACCCGCGACCAGGAGATGACCCAGAAGGCGCTGACGGCGATGCAGACCATCGTCGACCGCTACCCCGATTCGGAATACGCCGCGGACGCCGGCAAGAAGGTCATCCAGACCCGCGACCAGCTCGCCGGCAAGGAGATGCAGGTCGGGCGCTACTATCTCGAGCAGCGCCAGTACGTCGCCGCGATCAACCGCTTCAACGTCGTCGTCACCCAGTATCAGGACACGCGCCACGTCGAGGAAGCGCTCGAGCGGCTGGTCGAGGCGAATCTCGCCATGGGCCTGGTGCGCGAGGCGCAGACGGCGGCGGCGGTGCTCGGCCACAACTTCCCGAACAGCCGTTGGTACAAGGACGCCTACAACCTTCTCCAGAAGAAGGGTGTGGTGCCCGAGAACTTCGGCGGTCCCGTCGGCCAGTCCTTCGACAACACGGCGACCTGATCCCGCAGCGCCCGCGCGTGAGGCCATGCTCGTTGCCCTCGCGATCCGCGACATCGTTCTGATCGATCGCCTCGATCTAGATTTCGAGCGCGGCATGACCGTGCTCACCGGCGAGACCGGCGCCGGCAAGTCCATCCTCCTCGATGCGCTCTCGCTTGCCCTCGGCGGGCGCGGCGACAGTGCGCTGGTCCGCCACGGGGCCGAGCAGGGCGACGTCACGGCCGTCTTCGACGTGCGTGGCGAGCATCCCGCCCGGCGGATCCTCGGCGAAAGCGGGCTCGACGCCGAGGGCGACCTCATCCTCCGCCGGGTGCAGAGCGGCGACGGGCGGAGCCGCGCCTTCGTCAACGACCAGCCGGTGTCGGTCGCGCTGCTGCGCCAGCTCGGCGCTACCCTGGTCGAAATCCATGGCCAGCACGACGATCGCGCCATGGTCGACGGCGAAGCGCACCGCGCCCTGCTCGACGCGTGCGGCGGCCTCGAGGCCGATGCCGGCAAGGTCGCTGCCGCCCATCGCGCCCGGCGCGACGCGGAGCGGGCCGCGACGGACCTCCGGCGGCGCATCGACGCCGCCCGCACCGAGGCCGCCTACCTCCGCGCGTCGGTCGAGGAACTCTCCGCCCTCGGCCCGGAGGCCGGCGAGGAGGATGTGCTCGCCGATCGCCGCCAGGCGCTGATGCGGGCCGAGAAGGTGGCCGGCGACATCGCCGAGGCGCAGGAGATCGTGGCCGGCGGCGGCAGTCCGGTTCCGACGCTGGCCAATCTCGTCCGCCGGCTCGATCGGAAGGCGGGCGAGGCGGGGCCGCTGTTCGCCGAGACGATCGCCGCCCTCGACCGCGCCCTCGTGGCGCTCGACGAGGCGGCGACGGCGCTCGACCTGGCTGCCCGGGCGGCCGAGGCCGATCCCCGCCTTCTCGAATCGACCGAGGAGCGGCTCTTTGCGCTCCGGGCCGCAGCCCGGAAATACAACGTTCTCGTCGACGACCTGCCGGCGCTCGCCGAGCGGATGGCGGCGACGCTTGCCGCGCTCGACTCGGGCGAGGAGCAGCTCGAGGCGCTCGATCGCGCCGCGGGCGAGGCCCGGGCCCGCTACGACAAGGCCGCCGCGGCGCTCAGGGCCCGACGCCAGAAGGCGGCGCGGGCGCTCGAGAAGGCGGTGGCGGCCGAGCTTCCGGCCCTCCGGCTCGAGCGCGCGGAGTTCATGGTCGCCGTCGACTCGGATTCCGGGGCGGCCTCCGAATCCGGCATCGACACGGTCGGCTTCATGGTCCGCACCAATCCCGGCACGCGGCCGGGGCCCTTGATGAAGATCGCCTCGGGCGGCGAACTCGCGCGTTTCCTGCTGGCGCTGAAGGTGGCGCTGGCCGACCGCGGCTCGGCGCCGACGCTGGTCTTCGACGAGATCGACACCGCCGTCGGCGGCGCCGTGGCCGATGCCATCGGGGCACGGCTCGCCCGCCTTGCCGGCGACGTCCAGGTGCTGGCCGTCACCCACGCGCCCCAGGTCGCGGCGCGTGCCTCCGGCCATCTTCTCGTCGCCAAGGACCAGCGCGGCCGGGCCACCGTCACCGGCGTCACCCGGCTCGATCCGCCGCGCCGCCGCGAGGAGATCGCGCGCATGCTC
>JAEZEN010000195.1 GCA_023433185.1 Pseudomonadota bacterium
GGGCGAATGGAGCGCGGCGACGCAGGCCAGCGCCGGCTCGAGCGCGGCGGCCTCCGCCGCGTCGAGGCGCCGCAGGTCGTCGACGCCGTTGGCCGCGGCACGCGCCCGGATGCCCTCCAGCATCGCCGCTTCCTCCGGGTTCGTGGCGACGACCAGCTTGCCGCAGCGGCGGTGGGGGATGCCGCGCTCGGTGCAATAGGCGTAGAGGGCCCGCCGGCCCGAGACGCAGAGCCGGGCCTTGAGGCTGTCCTTGGGATAGTAGAGACCGGCGTGGATGACCTCGCTGTTCCGCGACGAGGTCTCCGTGCCGATCGCCGCGGCCGGATCGAGGACGAGCACCTCGCGCCCGGCCAGCGCGAGCGAACGGGCGATCGCGAGGCCGACCACGCCGGCACCGGCGACGATGCAATCCACCTCGTCCATCGCGCGCCCTCGTCCGGGGTGGCCGGTCGTCCGGCCGCCGTTCCCCGCGCCCTTCCGCTGTCAGGTCGAGGGGAAGATGTGAAGCGCCGTACGATGGGCGGCGATCCAGTCCCAGTCGTAGGTGACGCCGAGGCCGGGGCCATCGGGCACCGGGAAGCAGCCGTCGGCGCCGACCGCCTCAAGCTCGTCGCTGTAGTCGCAGGCATAGACCGGCGGCAGCGGGTTGCGGGCCCGCGGGCCGACGAGCGCCACCTCGTAGAAGCTGGTGTTGCGGATCGCCGCCATGCAATGGCGGTGCGCCGGGCCCGAGGCATGCAGCTCGACATCGACGCCGAGCGCCTCGGCGAGGTGGGCGATCTTCATCGTACCGGTGATGCCGAGGTCGTATTCCGGGTCGGCGCGCAGGAGGTCGGTGCCCCCGGCGAGGATGAAGTCGGCCTTCGGCTCGATGCCGCGGACATGCTCGGTCTGCAGCAGCGGCGTGCGGATCATTTCGCGAAGCTTCTTGTGGCCGAAGGCGGAGACGCCGGAATCGCGGTAGGGGTCCTCGTACCAGCGGAACCCGGCCTCGTCGCAGGCCCGGCCGACGGCGACGGCGTCGGCGAAGGTCCGGATGTGGCAGGCGGGGTCGAGCATCAGCGCCATGCGGCTGCCGACGCGGTTGCCGAGGAGCCGGATCGCCGCGCTCTCCTCGGCGACGTCGCCCTCGTACCAGCCGTGCATCTTGAAGGCGCGGTAGCCGAGGGCGTGGCAGGCCTCGGCGAAGTCGGCGAAGTCCTCGGGCGTGGCGAGGCAGCCGTTGCGGTCGCCGTGCATGGTCGAGGCATAGGCCGGGAGCCGCGTCCGCCAGCCGCCGAGGAGCTGCGCCACCGACAGCCCGACGCTCCGCCCGAACAGGTCCCACAGCGCGATGTCGATGTGGCCGAAGCCCATGTGGTCGTACTGGCGGTGGGCGCGCTTGAAGTCGTCGTAGATCAGCTCGCGCTGGAGGGGATCCCGGCCGATGAGATGCGGCGCCAGCATCAGGATCTGGGCGAGGGCGATCGGCGTGGCTCCCCACAGGCCGACATACTCGCCGCGGGCGCCGTCGTCCGCCTCGATGCGCAGCGCGAACTTGCCGAGCCTCTGGCGATGGCCCGGGACCTGGACGAAGTCGAAGCCGCCCGCTCCCATGCCGATGTCCTCGGCCTCGTAGACGAATTCGTGCACCTCGACGCGGGTGATGGCGCTCATTCCGGATGCCTCCTGTGGCGTTCCCTCAAGGCGCGGCGCCGGCGAGTTCCGGCGGCACATTCTCGGGGCTGAAGATGGTATAGGGCACGTCGCCCGCCTCGGGCGCGGCGGATGTATAGCCGAAGCGGCGAAGCAGGACATCGATGGCCTTGCGGGCCTGCTGCTCCGGGTTCTGGTCGAGCACCAGCGTCATCAGCCCGGACGACAGCATCCGGGCGGTGTGCACGGTCAGCTCGTGGCCGATGAAGACGATCCGGTTGGCGAGGCCGGCCGACGTGGCGGCCCGCTCGATGGCGCGGTTCGCCCCACCGGTGTTGTAGATGCCGGCGATCTCGCCGTCGTGCTTGCGGAGGAGCTCGAGCACCATCTGCTCCGACGGGATCTGCTGGTCCCGGCCCTCGATCACCCCGGCGATGGGGATCACGGGGTTGTAGTCGGCGAGGCCGTCGCGAAAGCCGCTGACCCGCTGGGCATGGGCCCGATAGGCGAAGCTGTGGGTGAGCACGATGACCGGACCCGGCCGGCGCACCATCCGCGCCATGAAGAAGGCCGCCGAGCGGCCCGCGCCGTAGTGGTCGATGCCGACATAGGCAAGGCGCGGCGAGGTCGGCAGGTCGGACACCATGGTGACGACGGGGATGCCGTTCGAGGTCAGGCGGTTGACGGCGTCGACGATCGCCACATCCTCCTGGCCGTAGAGGATGAGCGCGTCGGCATTGGTCGCGATCATCCGCTCGGCGATGTCGCGGGGCCGCGATTCGTCGACGAAGTTGCGCTGGACGATGACCGAGCGGTCGAGGGTCGCGGCGACCCGCTGGAAGGCGGCGCTGAGCCGCTCGGAAAACGGCGTCTCGCGGCGCACCATCATCACCTCGACGCGGAGCCCGCGGCGGTAGGGCATCGGCAGGGTCCGGGGCAGGGCAAGCTGCCGCGCCGCCTCGATGACCTTGCGGGCGGTCGCCGGGGACACGTTGCCGCGCTCGTTGAGGACGCGGTCGACGGTGGCGATTCCGACCTCGGCGAGGCGCGCCACGTCGGCAAGCCGGGCCCGTGCCCGGAGGTGCCGGACCGACATGGCCTGCCCGGGCGCGCCGTTGTCGTCGTCGGCCTCGCTCACATTCCTCCCCCGCCGGCCTTGTTCTCGTCGCAAGCGCGACGGGGCCGGCAAGCGTGATGTAAATCCATCAGGGCGGCGCCGGCAATGCTTCGTGATCGGAATCCATCATTGTCCCGTTCCCGCGCGCGCCCTGCGCGTTGCGGATGTGGCGAGGCCGATTGTAGGTTCGCGCAGGCGCCACCGCGTGTAGGGGCGCGCGGAGGAACATGGCTGCACGGCGGAAGCGCGTGGTGATCGTGGGCGGGGGGCAGGCCGGTGGCCGGCTCGCCCAGGCGCTCGCCCGCCTTCCCGGTCTCAAGGTGACGCTGGTCGCCGGCGAGCCGCGGCCGCCTTATGAGCGGCCGCCATTGTCGAAGGGCGTTCTCCTCGGCACGCGGGGCTTCGAATCCTGCCACATCTGGCCGCCGGGGGATGCCGCCTGGAAGAAGGTCGACCTGCGCACCGGGGTCGAGGCGGAGCGGATCGACCGGACGGCGAAGACCATTCATCTCGTCGACGGCACGTCCCTTCCCTACGACCACCTCGTGCTGGCGATGGGCTCGAGCCCGCGGACGATCAGCGTCCCCGGCATCGATCTGGGCAACATCCACGTGCTGCGCTGTTACGACCAGGCCCTGGCGCTGGCCGACAGCTTCGCCTCGGGCAAGCGGCTGGTGGTGGTGGGCGGCGGCTTCATCGGGCTGGAGATCGCTGCTTCCGCCCGCACCCGGGACCTCCAGACGACGGTGGTCGAGGCGTCCGACCGCCTGCTCGCCCGGGTGGTGCCGACGCGCATCGCCGGGCTTCTCGCCCGCCGCCATGAGCAGGAGGGCGTGACGCTGCGCATGGGGGCGATGGTCGAGCGCTTCATCTCGAACGGCCGCGGCGCGGTGAAGGCGGTGGAACTGTCGACCGGAGAGACGCTGCCCTGCGATCTCGCGGTGGTCGGTGTCGGGGTCGCCGCCAATGCCGGGCTCGCGGCCGATGCCGGCCTCGAGGTCGATGTCGGGATTCGGGTCGATGCGGGATTGCGCACCTCCGACCCGGCGATCTTCGCCATCGGCGACGTGGCGACCTTCTTCCATCCCCTCTACGACCGGCCGGTGCGGGTCGAGGCCTGGCAGAATGCCGAGGACCACGCGCGCGTCGTCGCCGCGATCCTCTCCGGCGGGGCGGCGTCCGCCGATGCCGTCCCCTATTTCTGGTCGGACCAGTACGACCTGTCGCTGCAGATCGTCGGACTGCCGCATCTCGGTTCGTCGGTGGTGACGCGCACCCGGAAGGATGGCGCGGCGATCCACTTCCACCTCGATCCCGGCGGGCGGATCGTCGGTGCGACCGGCCTCGGTACCGCCGGCTCGATCGGCCGCGACATCCGCCTGACCCAGGTCCTGATCGCGCAGCGCTGCCACCCCGACCGGGCCCTGCTCAAGGATCCCGAAGGCCGGCTCAGGACGCTGGTCGAGGCCCACGGGCCGGTGCCCGTTGGTGCGACGGGGGGTGCCGGCCACCAGCCCGCGGCGGGGGCTTAGCTGCTCACGCCCCGGTCGCGGCGCGGATCAACGCCCGGGCGTCCTCCGAATCCCACTCGGCCGGGCCCTCGAGGATGCCGATCTCGCAGCCCTTGCCGTCGACCAGGACGGTCGTCGGCAGGCCGATGGCGAGGCCGCGGCCCTTGAGGTCCTTGAACAGGGCGCCGGAGGCCTCCGAGTAGAACGGCAGGTGGGTGACGCCGATCTCCTCGAGGAAGGCCTGCGCGCGCTCGGCGCTGGTGTCGATCGTCACCGGGACGACGGCGAAGCCGTCGCCGCCCATCGCCGCCTCGAGGCGGTCGAGGGCCGGCATCTCGGTCCGGCAGGGCACGCACCAGGTCGCCCAGATGTTGACGAGGGACGCCTTGCCGCCAAGATCGGCGAGGGTGACCGGCTTGCCCGCGCCGTCGTCGAAGGCGAGGGTGCCGAGATCCCGCGGGCGCTCGGCGACGCGGAAGGCCGCCACCTCGCCCTTGGCGAAGGGCGCGGCGCGTTCGGCCGCGGCGACCGCCCCGGCGCAATCGGCGCCGGCGGCGCCCTCGGTGTTTGAATTGCCGGAGACGTTGACATATACCGCGACCGCACCGGCCACGACGCCGGCCAGGGCCGCTGCCGCCAGGATGGGCAGGACGCGGGTCGGGCGGGAGGGCGTATCGGCCATTTCTCTTATCCCGGTTTCCGGAGCAGGCATGACGAGCCGCATGTGGGGTGGGCGTTTCGCCGAAGGCCCCGACGCCATCATGGAAGAGATCAACGCGTCGATCGATTTCGACCGCAAGCTCTTCCGCCAGGACATCGCGGCCTCGAAGGCCCACGCCCGCATGCTCGCCGCACGCGGCATCATCGCGGAGGACCTAGCCGACAAGATCGATGCCGGTCTAGACACGATCCTGCGAGAAATCGAAGCGGGCGAATTCACGTTCCGGCGCGAGCTCGAGGACATCCACACCCATGTCGAGGCGCGGCTGACCGAGCTGATCGGCCCCGAGGCGGGACGGCTTCACACCGCGCGCTCGCGGAACGACCAGGTCGCCACCGACTTCAAGCTCTTCGTGCGCGACGCGATCGACGACATCGACGCCGGCCTCGCCGATCTCCAGCGGGCGCTCGCCGAGAAGGCGCTGGAGCACGCCGCGACCGTGATGCCGGGCTTCACCCACCTCCAGACGGCCCAGCCGGTGACCTTCGGCCACCATCTGATGGCCTATGTCGAGATGATCGGCCGCGACCGAGGCCGCTTCGCCGATGCCCGAAAGCGCCTCAACGAGTCGCCGCTCGGCTCGGCGGCGCTGGCCGGAACCTCGTTCCCTCTCGACCGCGCGATGACGGCGAAGGCGCTTCGATTCGACCGACCGACCGCCAATTCGCTCGATGCCGTCTCGGACCGCGACTTCGTCATCGAGACGCTTGCCGCGGCGAGCCTCTGCGCCGTGCACCTGTCGCGCTTCGCCGAGGAGATCGTCATCTGGTCCTCGGCCGGCTTCGGCTTCATCCGGCTTTCGGACCGGTTCACGCCCCGCTCGTCGATCATGCCGCAGAAGCGAAACCCCGACGCGGCGGAACTGGTGCGCGCCAAGAGCGGCCGCATCATCGGCGCCCAGACCGCGCTGCTGATCGTGCTGAAGGGCCTGCCGCTCGCCTACCAGAAGGACATGCAGGAGGATAAGGAACAGGCGTTCGATGCCATCGATTCCCTGGGGCTGGGGATCGCGGCGACGGCCGGGATGGTCCGCGACATTGCCGTCGACAAGGCGGCGATGCGCAAGGCGGCCGGCGCCGCCTTCTCGACCGCGACCGACCTCGCCGACTGGCTGGTCCAGGCCCTTGGCCTCACCTTCCGCCAGGCGCACGAGGTCACGGGGCGGATCGTCCGCCTCGCCGAGGAGCGCCGCCAGCCGCTCCACAGGCTCGACCTCGCAGACCTCCGTTCCGTGGAGCCGCGGATCACCGACGCGGTGTTCGGGGTGCTCGGTGTCACGCAGTCGGCGGCCAGCCGCACCAGCCACGGCGGAACCGCTCCGCAGAACGTCCGCCGCGAGGCGAAGCGCTGGCTCAAGCGGCTCGAGAAGGAAGCCGCCGCCCGGGCCTGAGCGAGTTCAGGCCGGACGCCTCAGCCCTCGGCCTTGAATCCCAGGGCCTCGCGGGCCAGACGGTCGAGATCCTCGCCGCAGCGCGCGATCAGATCCTCGGCCTGGTTGGGTGACAGATCGGTGTTCTCGGCGAGCACCATCGCCCGGTCCTCCGACGATCCGGCGGTGGCGAGGCGCTCCCGGAGGTCGCGGTTTGCGGCGACATCCCGGCGGCGATCAAGATCTCTCGCGGGTTCCATGGCGGTGCTCCCTTTGATCAGCAACTCGGGCGGGGCGGCCTTGTTCCGGCGGTATGCCTTGCCAACATGCGGTCGCGGGCGACGGCATTTGCCTAACGGCAGGAACCGTCCGCTTCCGTTCAGACCGCATATCTCCGTTCGCCCTTCTCTCGGCGGTGTAATCTGTTGATATTTATTCGGTTTTTTCTGGCTCACCGCCCGGAGGGACCCCTGTCGGCAGCCAAGAAAAACACGGATCCGGAACTCCGCGCGCCCAGACCTCTTTTCCCGGCATGGTCGTCGTCGTTTCCTTCCTGGCCATCGTCCTGACCGGCACCGCGCTGGTGGCGCCGGGAGCCCATCTCTACGAGATGGCCCACAAGCTGACCCTGACCGAGGATCAATACTACCTGGTCCAGGGAAACTATCAGGGCTGGTGGATTGCGGGCCTTCTGCTCCCGGCGGCCCTGCTGGCCAATGGCGCGCTAACCGTCTTCGCCTGGAAAAACGCCCTGACAAGAGCCCTCGCTCTGGGCGCGGCAGCGTTGGTTGGACTTAACCTGATCATCTTCTTCATCTGGACCAACCCCGTGAACTCGGCCACCGAGAACTGGACCGTCCGGGTCCCGGATTGGCAGGCATTGAGACTGCAGTGGGAGTACTCCCATGCGATCAATGCGGGCATCACCCTTCTTGCGTTCTTGCTCGCCGTTGCAGCGGGCTTGACGACCTCGGCGAGGGCTTCACCAAGTTGATTTCGACACCGTGCAAGCACCAGGGAACAAGGGCGGCAACAAGAGAGGTGAGCCGCGTACGGCGCGCGGTCAATCGGGAGGCCAAGGCCGCCTTGTTGCGCAAGTCGTAGCAAGGGGCCAGCGGCCTCTTGCTTGTCGGGCAATGAAGGAGACTGTGATGGAACTGCAGGAGATCAAGCGTGGTCGATTGATCGATCATATCCAGCTTGTGGTCGCCGATCTTTCGAGGAGCCGCCGCTTCTACGAGGCTGTACTCGGAACCCTCGGCATGAACATCGAGGGCGAAGGGGACGGCTTCTGCTGGGCCGACGAGTTGGTTCTCTCGTCCGCCGACAGCCCCGCGGCCCAGGGAAAGCTGACCGGTCGCGTCCACCTTGCGTTTCAGGCGAAGGATCGGGGGCAGGTGGAGGCGTTCTACCAGGCCGGCCTCGCTGCAGGCGCTCGGGACAACGGAGCGCCCGGCGAGCGGCCGCACTACCATCCTGGCTACTACGCGGCCTTCCTTGTCGACCCCGATGGCAACAACATCGAGGTTGTCTTTCACGGCGAGAGTCATCGCAGTTCCGATGCCGTGACGATCGCATTCCGGAGCCCGACTGCGTGAGGCTTCTCTCCCATGCACATCGGAGGCAATCATGCGTCTTGTCCCCGCCATGGTGCTCACTCTCCTTCTGATCCCGGTTCCGGCACTGGCTGACGGTCCCGCCCATGAAGCCGGGCGCTACTACTCTCAGGAGTTTCTGGCGGGTCGTCTCGGCAATATCTGGACGAGAATGACCCCGGACATGCGTGACGCGTTCGGGACAATCGAGGGCCTCGTCGCGTTCCGCGACAGCGTCGCTCGAGATTTCGGCTCCGAAACCGGGTTTGTGGCCGAGGAGGTCGTGGCTGACGACACGCGGGCCGAAGTGTATTCCCGGACGTCGCGGTGGAGCGCGGTGGACGTCCCCGTGTTGATGCAGTGGGTGCTCACTCCCGATCAACGCATCAGCGGGTTTCAGGTCAGGCTGGCACCGGTCCTCGCACCCAGTCGCTTCCTTGACCACACAACGAGGACACCGCTACGCCTGCCCTTCGACGGCGAGTGGTACGTGGTGTGGGGCGGGCGCACGCTCGAGCAGAACTATCATGCCGCCGACGTGGCTCAGCGGTTTGCGTTCGACGCCCTGGTCGTGAGGGGCGGATCCACCCACAGCGGGGACGCCTCGGATCTGGCCAGCTACCACTGCTGGGACCAGGTCGTTCGGGCTCCCGCCGCGGGGAAAGCCGTATCGGTGGTTCGCGACCTGCCGGACAACCCGATCGGCGACACCGACGCAGAGAATCCCGCTGGAAATCACATCGTGATCGACTTCGGAAATGGCGAGTTTGCCTTCCTCGCGCACATGCGTGAGGGAAGCATCGTTGTGGAGGAAGGAGATGAGGTGCAGGCCGGCCAGGAACTCGGCCGCTGCGGAAACAGCGGCAATAGCTCAGAGCCCCATATCCACTTCCATCTTCAGACCACACCGGACTTGAGGGCGGGCGAAGGGCTGCCGGCATTCTTCCTGAACTATTCCGCCGACGGTCGTTCGGTCGCGAAGGGTGAGCCCGCAGCGGGCGAGACGATCGCCCCTCGATAGGCCTCACCGTTGGCGCCACGCGGGTCATCCCTTCCCGGGGCGGGGCTCAGGCCGACCGCGCCCGCACGATGCTCGGTCTTTGGAAAGATACGGAACCGCCCGTCGACTGGAAGATTACCGCTCCAGTAGGCGACACGCGGGCGACGGGAGGCCAGATGGCCCTGAAGCGGCGGGTCGGTCTGGCCGGCAAGCGCTTGAGAGGAGAGGGGCACGAACATGTCCGATACCGACCAGAAGGGTGTATCCCGGGACTCCGCGGCGTCCACGCATTCCCGATCGCCGCAGGTCGATGAAGCCCCCGCCTCCAGCGCTGATCCTCTCGGCGACGTGAGGCAAGACCTCAGGCATGTGCGCCGCGAGGTGGAGAGCGTCGCGGGTGAGGTGAAGGAAGAAGCCGAAGCTCAGATCGAGCGCGCAAAGCATGGCACGGCGTCCTTCGCAGGGAAGCAAAAGGACGCAGCTGCCCGTCAGCTATCGGGCATAGCCGCCGCCTTGAGACAGACCTCGGAAGGGCTTTCGTCAGATCAGCCCGAGGTCGCCGGATATGCCCGATCGATCGCCGGAAGCGTCGAACGGATGTCGCGGCGCCTCGACAAACACGATGTCGATACCCTCGTCGGGATGGCTGAAGATTTCGGTCGCCGGCAGCCAGCGTCCCTGCTCGGCATTGCCGCGCTGGCCGGCTTCTTGTCGGGACGATTTCTGCTCGCGTCCGGCAAGAGGCGAGGAAGCAGGGCGGGGGAGGCGACCAGGTCGCTTTCCCTGCGGACCACCCCATCTTCGGCGGCCTCTCATGAGGTCGCCGGCTCGAGACGGAGCGAGACGAATGGTTGATCATTCCACGCGGGAGCCTTCGACGTTTGCGCTGGTGCGGGGAGTTGTCGATGACGTCGTCGGGCTTTTCAGGAAGGAGATCGCCCTCGCCAAGGCCGAAGCCTCGGAGAAGATGGATCGCGTTCTCGGGGCGGCGACGATGCTCGTGGTCGCTGTGGTCCTGATGATCGGTGCCGTGGGGGTTCTGCTGAGCGCTCTCGTTGCCCTGCTGGCCGCCTTTCTTGTGGCTCAGGGTATGGGTCCCGAGTCGGCGCATGCCCTGGCCGCGTTGGTGATCGGCGTGCTCCTGGGCATCGTCGCTTGGGTCGTGCTTTCGCGCGCGGTGCAGGGTCTGAAGCTTCGTAACATTGCACTTCCCAAGACCACCCAGGCGCTCGGCCGCGACGTCGAACTCGTCAAGGAGAAGATCTGATGTCCATGAGCGAGCCCAATTCGAGCCAGCTTCAGGCCGAGGTCGAGCGGCAGCGAGAGAAGCTGAGCGCGGACATCGATCGCCTCGCCGAGCGGCTGACCCCCGGCCGCATGCTCGACGAGGTCCTGGCGCGGACCAAGAACGGCGGGGGTGAATTCCTGTCGAATCTCGGCCATTCCGCCACCGCCAACCCCGTACCGGTAGCCCTGCTCGGCGTCAGCCTCGCGTGGCTGATGGCGCGGAGCGGGGAAACGTCAGCCAACGCCGCGCGACGGCGGGTTCAACCGTCCGGTACGGATGGACGCGAGTTGCCGCTGGCGTCCGTGACCGGGAAGTCGATCCGTCGTGTAGCGCACGAGCCGGACGCGAGCGGCCAGATGTGGGCGCACTTCTCAGATGAATCGGGACGGAGGTTCAAGGCGAAGTCGGACTCCCTCGGCCGGCGCGCCGGACATTTCATCGACGATGCGGGGAAGAGCTACCGAGGGTTCGTCGACAGCGCCGGGGAACAGATCGCGAGCTTTCAGGACGAGGCCGGTGTCGCCCTCGACGACCTTGCCGCGTGGGCCGCCGATACGTGGAGCGCCGCCGGTGACGCCGTTTCAGACGCCACCGACGCTGTCCGTTCGGGCACCGAGAGCGTGGCCAGGCGTGCGTCGGAAGCGGGCGATGCGATAGGCGATGGAGCCAGGCGACTGAACGACACCATCGCGTCGGCGTTCGTGGCGCAACCTCTCGTCGCGGGAGCGCTGGCATTCGCCGTGGGTGCGGCGATTGCTGCATCGTTGCCCCATACGGAGATGGAAGACGAGTTCCTGGGCGACCCCAGTGACGACCTGAAGGAGCAGGCGGGAGAGCAGGCCGAACAGGCCTATGCCGACGCCAAGGAAAAGGTGTCCGAAGTCTATTCGAAGGTGAACGAGGCGGTGGCTCCGGTGGCGCATGAGGCCGGCGCCGAGGTGCATGCCGGCGCGCCGGAGCCGCGGCAGGGCCTTTGATGGGCCAGCCAATATCCCGGCCTCGGTCGTTGATCGCGTCGGCCGACGGCTGATCGCGTCGGGGACATCGCCGGACGAGCCGGCTGCCCGCTCTCGCGGCGAAGGGGGCGCCATGTCCACGACCCTGACTGCCGTCCGCCCCGCTCTCCCGGCTTCACCCTGACGCCCCGCGTCAGAAGACCCAGCCGGCATCGACGATGATCGCCTGGCTCGTGACCGCGCGCGCCGCGGACGAAGCAAGCCATAGAATGGCTTGGGCTACGTCCTCGGGCTCTACGTGAATCTTGAGGCACTGCTGCGCGAGACCGTTGGCAAGACTGTCAGGCGTCAGCCAAAGTCGCCTTTGACGTTCCGTGGGCACCATGCCGGGGAGCACGGAATTGACTCTGATGCCGCGCGGCCCGAGGTCGCGGGCCAGCGCGCGGGTCAGGCCCTCCACGGCCGCCTTGCACGTCACATAGACAGGCAGTCCTGCGATTCCACGCCGCCAGGAAATCGAACTGAGATTGATCACGGAACCGCCCCCGGCTCGTTCGAGGCTGCCAGCGAGGGCCTGCGTCAGGAAGAACTGATGCTTGAGGTTGATCGCCATAAGCTCGTCCCAGACGTCGGACGTCACGGAGTCCATGTCATGCCGCACGTCGTTGGCGGCGTTGTTCACGACCACGGAGACCGGACCAAGACGGTGGTCGATCGCTTGTGCGACCGACGCAAGGGCCCGGGGGTCCCTGACGTCGCACGCGAAGAAGGCAACCGAACTATCGGGCAGCAAGCGGACCAGTTGGCGAGCGCTGTCCTCACCGATATCGATGAAGGCGACCCGCGAGCCCTGGGCCACGAACGATTCGACGACCGCCCGGCCGATGCCACTGGCACCACCACTGATCACGACCGCCTTGTTCTTCAGGTCATCATATCGGCTTCGGCTCATGACCTCACGTTTCCTTTGCACAGCACCGATCGTTCCATGGACAGAGCTGCCGGAAGCCGGATGCGAAGCCCTGACGCCGGAGATCGCAGCGACAGCCGGACTGGTGACGCCTGTCGGGTTGGCAAGACCGGCTCTTGCGCCGGCATGTGGAGATCATCATCGAGAGTGCCGAGATGGCTCGACCGGCAGCCGGCGGCCGAGTCCGCGCTTGCCGATCGGTCGATATGCGCTGCGCCCGTGATCGACCTTTCATGGTGGTCAAAGAGGCGCACGCGGTGTCCCGCGTCGTTCAGCAGGGCGGCGTCCACGCCGAGCGTCGACAGGTCCTGGATGAAGTTCGCCTGCCCTTCGCAGCAAGACGTCGCATTCAAGTCTCTCCGCATGTCACATCACCTCCCGATAGCGCCCCCGCCGCGGTAGGAAGCGGTGCCTCCCGGGAGTCCAAATGGTCGAGCCGCTCGTGCCGAACGCGCATACGCTGGTAGGCTTCATAGGCTTCCGGGCGCGGCGATACGAGTTGGCCACGCGGCGCATCCAGTTCTCCGATCGACGAGACGAGCCCATGGCGCTCCAACGCGACGATGGCGGCCCCGCGCAACGAAGCTTCCGAGACGCCTGAACATTCGATCTCCTGGCCGAGACAGTCGGCGATCATCGAGAGCCAGGCAGGCGACCGGAGGAGCGCCGATCCCGTCGCCACGATCCGGCGGCTTCCGGGTCTGGCCCGGTCGAGGCGCTCCTTGAGAAGCGCAAAGCGGACAGCGACGGTTTCCATGATTGCTCGTTGGATGTGCAGCGGTGTCGTTGCCGCCGTCATCCCGGCGATCGTCGCGGTGCGGTCCTCCCGCCAGGCCGGGCTCCGCTCCCCGACCAGGAAGGGAAGCACGGTCAGCCCGTGCGTATCCGGCGCCATTGCCGATATCGCCAGTTCGATCTCCTCGGGCTTGCCATCGAGCCGGAGGGTCCGTCGTGCCCAGGCGACTAAGTTCCCGCCTTCGGCTAGAGCCATGCCGCCCGCGAGGCGACGCTCGTCGAGCCGGTAGAGCCAGAGCGCCGGGTCTTCGACGGCGGACTCGCGCCCCTCCCAGAGGATGCGCATCGAGCCGCTGGTACCGAGCATGAAGGCGATCCGGCTATCGTCCGTGCAGCCGGCGCCCACGTTTGAGCAAGCGCCGTCGCCGATCGCCGGATACCAAGGGACATCGGAAAGCGACGGCCACCGTTCCGCATAGCAAGCCGCAAGACCGGAATAAGGTGCAGCGGTGATCTCAGGCAGAGAGGCCCGATCGATGCCGAGGCTTTCGATCGCGATCTCGCTCCAGCGCTGACCATGATGCTCGAAGAGGCCGGTACCGGATGCGAGCGAGATCGACGTCGACAGCCTG
Organism: Pseudomonadota bacterium; assembly: GCA_023433185.1. Next base: position 13,530 of record JAEZEN010000195.1, read on the forward strand.
CCAAAGAGGTGAAGAAAAATGAAATCGGCCGCCGAAACCCAGTGGCGGGTCCTCCGTGCCTGTCGGGGATGGTTTGTCTTCAGCCAATGGAGCTTCGCCGGCCAGAAACTGGCGTGAAGCGGGCACCCGGTCGTCTGGTGGAAGACTGCGAACTCCCGGCGCGATCGCAGGTCCGCCGCCGAGGCAGCAGACCGAGTATCGGCCCAGGTCATCACCTCCGTGGTCGGCGCGCCGTGTGCATCGATCCCGAGGAGGCTGTGCCAGAACGTGCTGAAACCGACGGCGGCGATCACGCATCCTTCGGGAAGCCGGCGCAATGCCGCATCGATCGATCGCACGGCCAGGTCGACGAGCCCCAGCGCACCAGCCTCTGCCTTGCCATCCGGTCCGACAACGAGGTCGTAGGCCTCGCGAACCGGCGGCGAGACTTCGCGTCCTCGGGCATCGAACAAGCCCGCGCGGATCGAGGACGTTCCGATGTCGACCGCAAGTACGGTGTCCAGGCTCGTCACTCCCCCCACCTTCGAGGCTCCATACGGCCGGGCGGGTTACTGGAGGTTCGCATGGCGCGCGCTGAGGGCATCGTCGCCAACGGCCTTCGCCTGCTGGACGTACCAGGCCAGGCAGTCGCCGAGCACGAGGACCGACTGTTCGAAAAGGGAGCCTGCATGCTGTACCGTTGCGACCTTGCACCGAACCGGGAGCCACAAGCGGCAATCCGCCAGGTCGTCCCCGGCTGCCACGGCTGTGATGAGCGCGGTTTCCGCTCCGGCCCGTCGGGCAACGGCAAGGTGCTCGAGCGTCGTGGCGGTTCGCGCCGACGACGAGACGGCGATCAGGAGGTCGCCGGGGCCGATTGCAGGTGTGTTGCTTTCCCCGGCGACGAAGATGCACAACCCGATGTGCATGAGCCGGACGCCTATGGCGCGGAGCATCAGGCCGGATCGTCCTTGTCCGCTCAGGAAGATTCGATTGGCTTGAAGCAACCGTGCGATCAGCGCCTCGAGATCAGCATCGTCGAGATGACCGAGAGCGGCGGCGATTTCGCCAACCGCGACTTGCGAGCGAGCCTTCAACGCCTCGCCAGCATCGGACGACATGGTCACTCGCCTCCGTCGCTCTTCGGGACCGGATGACCGCCGATGACGCCGCGCAGGGCAGCAATGCTCTTCATCGTCGGCGAGTCCGACTGCTGCGATCGGAGGCGGGCCTGAAGGGCAGCAGCGATCGTGGGCGCGGGTACGCCGAGGCGGACGGCCTCCTCCAGCGTCCAGCGGCCCATTCCCGAATCGGCCGCGCGCCCGGCGACGGCGGCTAGCGTCGGGTCGGGCGCGAGCGCCTGAATGAGCTTCTCCAGGAGGTAGGACCGCACGGAGCAGCCTGCCTGCCAAGCCGACAGGGTTGCGATGACATCCACGTCGAGATCGGACGCCGAGAGGATTTCGTAGCCTTCGCCGTAGGCTTGCATGAGGGCATATTCGACGCCGTTGTGGACGGCCTTGGCCAGATGGCCGGCGCCCATGGTGCCGACGCGAACACATGCGCCCGGTGCGGCAAGCGTCAGGAGGACCGGCGCGATGTGGGCGTAGATTTCGCTCGTCGCGCCGACGAGCAGGCCGCAGCCTGTTCGGGCACCTTGGACGCCTCCGCTTACGCCGACATCGACATAGACAATCCCGCGTGGCCCAAGGGCGCGGCCGCGCCGGAGCGAGTCTCTAAAGTCGGAGTTTCCGCCGTCCACAAGAATGTCGCCGGATCGAAGCCGGTCGGCCAGTGCTGCGACCGCACTTTCTGTTGCCTCTCCCGGCGGGGTCATCAACCAGACGAGACACGGTGTCTCCATCGCCGCGCAAAGGTCGTCGAGCGATGAGGCGACCGCTACGCCGGCGGCGGCGGCACGGTGGCGCGCGTCAGGGCTGAGGTCGAAGCCTACCACGCTATGCCCTCCGGCGTGCAGCCTGCCGATCATCGCGCCACCCATCTTTCCAAGCCCAACAAAGCCCACGCGCACCGGCTCCTCCGCTCGTCACTGGCTCGTTGACACCGCGCCTCTCGCGATGTAAACGTGATACGTATAACGTTTTCATCAGGCCGTTGCAAGCGATGGGGAGGGGAGAAAAATGGGCTGTTCAGGTAGGAAGGGATCCGCAGGCCGGCTGGGCCGGAATCCTCGCCGCGACCTGCGCAGCGAATAGGCGATCCGGTGGCCGAGATTCGCGATTTCCGTATCGCCGTTCCACAAGCGGCGCTGGATGACCTCCGCGAACGGCTGAGGCATGCCCGCTGGCCCGCGGGCGGACCCGCTGTCGGCTGGGATCGCGGTGTGCCGGTCGACTATCTCAAGCGGGTAGCGGACTACTGGCTGCGCTCATACGACTGGCGCGCATGGGAGGCCCGGCTCAACGCCTTTCCCCAGTTCGTCACTGAGATCGACGGGCAGGCCATTCACTTCCTGCACGTCAGGTCGGCTGAAGCCGACGCCATCCCCTTGGTCCTCACGCACGGCTGGCCGGGCTCGGTTGTCGAGTTCCTGAAGATTATCGGCCCGCTCACCGATCCTCGATCTCACGGCGGCACGCGAAATGACGCCTTCCATGTCATTGCGCCATCGCTTCCGGGCTTCGGATTCTCCATCCCGGTCAGGGAGCCGGGTTGGAACCACGAGAGGATCGCCCGCGCCTGGGCCGAACTGATGCGTCGCCTCGGATACGAACGCTATGGAGCGCAGGGCGGCGACACCGGCTCAGTCGTCTCGCCCGAGCTTGGCCGGGTGGCGCCAGAGCATGTCATCGGAGTCCACATCAATGGAGGACTGGAGTTCCCGCCCGGCGATGAACCAGAAGCCGATCCGCGTAACGAGTCCGAGCGCACCCGCCTCGCGGTCATCCGTCACCTGCGGAGCGAAGCGACGGGATACGCGGCCATCCAGTCCACCCGACCGCAGACGCTGGCTTATGCATTGAATGACTCCCCGGTCGGCCAACTGGCGTGGATTGTCGACAAGTTCAAGGATTGGACCGATCCGGCGAGCGAATTGCCTGAAGACGCTGTCGATCTCGACCAGCTGCTCACCAATGTCACGCTCTACTGGCTGACCGGCACCGGCGCCTCGTCGGCACATCTTTATTATGAGGTCCGCGCCGAGCGTGCCGGGCAGGGTGCCCCGGTCGAGCCATCCGACGTGCCGACCGGCATGGCGATCTTCCCGACCGACCCCATGGTCCGCGGCATCGCCGAGCGTCGGCAAAAGATCGTGCACTGGTCGGAATTCGGCCGCGGCGGTCACTTCGGGGCAATGGAGGCGCCTGACCTCCTGGTCGGCGACATCCGGGCCTTCTTTCGGCGATTCCGCTGATGCTCCGACGCGATCAGACCATCGCCGGGAGGGAGGACGCCATCGAACGCGATAGCTTCGCCGCAGACATGCTGGAACGCGTGATTTTCGTCTGACCCCATGGAATGCAGGCTTGTAGAGGGAGGAACTGCGGAATGTTGAGACACCTTAAGCTTTTCGTTGCGGGCGCGGCGATCGCGCTGGCGCTTCCGGCCATGGCCCACGCCAAGACCTTCTACTGGGTCTCGCATGGCGGCCCGGCTG
>JAEZEN010000268.1 GCA_023433185.1 Pseudomonadota bacterium
GCCCGAGCCGGGTCGCCGTCCCGCGCGTCGGACGCACCGGACCCGCCTTCGACCGGCCGCGCGGCCCGTGGGGCTGAGGCGGGGCCCACGACCGCGTCCGGGGGGGCGGCCGGTCGAAACGCCGGGCCTTGCGGTTCGCAACGTCGCGGTCGACCTTCTCTCGCAGGTGCTCGACCGCCGCCAGCCTTTCGATGTCCTCTTCGACGGGAACACCGGCGACGAAGCTTGGCGCGCCCTTGCCGACCGTGACCGGCGGCTGGTCCGCGCCATCGTCACCACGGCGCTCCGCCGCCATGGCGAGACCGAGGCGGTCCTTGCGCGTCTGATCGAGCGCCCGCCGCGACGCGCCGGCCGCCTCTTCCGGATTCTCGAAGTCGCGGCCGTCCAGATCCTTCACCTCGATGTCCCCGACCATGCCGCCGTGTCGGTGGCCATGGAGCAGGTCGGCGCCGACCGGGACGGCAGTCACTTCAAGGGCCTCGCCAATGCCGTGCTGCGCCGGATGGCGCGCGAGCGGGCGACGATCCTCGCCGACCTCGACATGCCGCGCCGCGCCGTGCCCGACTGGCTGTGGGCGCGCTGGGTGGCCGCATGGGGCGAGGAATCCGCCACGCGCATCGCCGCCGCCAACCTCGAGGAGCCCGCACTCGACCTCACCGTCAGGGACGACGCCGCCGGCTGGGCGGCGCGCGTCGGCGGGATCGTCCTGCCGACCGGCTCGGTCCGCCTCGTCCAGGACGGTCCGGTCGAGGCCCTGCCAGGGTTTGCCGAAGGCGCCTGGTGGGTTCAGGACGCTGCCGCGGCGCTGCCCCCGCGCCTCTTCGGCGACGTGGCCGGCAAGCGCGTCGCCGATCTCTGCGCGGCGCCGGGCGGCAAGACCCTCGGGCTCGCCGCGGCCGGCGCCATCGTGACCGCGGTCGACATCTCCGAGGCCCGCCTGAAGCGCGTTTCGGCCAATCTCGACCGGCTCGGTCTCTCGGCCGAGATCGTCGAGGCCGACGTCTTCGGGTGGCGTCCGCCCGAGCCCTTCGATGCGATCCTGATCGACGCGCCCTGCACGGCGACCGGTACGATCCGCCGCCACCCCGATGTCGCCTGGATCAAGCGGCCCGACGACGTCACGGCGCTTGCCGATGCGCAGGGGCAGATGATCGACCGGGCCGTCGGCTGGCTCAAGCCGGGCGGAACGCTCGTCTTCTCGACGTGCTCGATCGAGCCGGAGGAAGGCGAGCAGCAGATGGCGCGCGCGCTTCACCGCCACGGGCTCGAGATCGTCCCCATCGCCGCCGAGGAGATCGGCGGCCTCACCGAATGTGTCCTGCCCTCGGGCGCCGTCCGTACGCTGCCGTTCCACCTCGACGGCCCAACACCGCGATTGTCGGGGCTCGACGGATTCTTCATGATGCGGCTCCGCAAACGCTAGATGCGGAGGGGCGGGTGTTCAGCCGGCAGCGGGCCGTCTAGGGTCTGGACCGCAGGCGGGATGATTCGAGCATCCGGCGTGCATCGTGATGGATCGGAAGGCTGAGAGGAATGGCGATCGGACGGATATCCGGTCAGGGCCGGCAGCTTCGCTTTGCGATGAGCGCCTTCTCGCGCCGTATGGCCTTCCGCTATCATGCGAGCGTCCTCTATCGCTGGCGCTATGCCGGGGCGATACCGGAACGATTGCTGATCGCACCGATCGATCTCCGAACGGCGGACCCCACCGCGGCGCTCGACATCTATTCCGGCCGCTTCGTGTTCTCGGGGACCGGTGTCGATGCCGCCGGCCACTCGATCTTCGAAGTCGACCCGCCGACGGAGGAATGGGCCCGCGAACTCCACGACTTCAGCTGGCTGCGGCACCTTCGCGCCACCGACATGGCGATCTCGCGCTCGAACGCGCGGAGCCTCATCGACGAGTGGATTCGCGCCTCGGGCCATGCCGATCCGGTCGCCTGGGAGACCGGCGTCGTGGCGCGACGGGTGATCGCCTGGCTCAACCAGACGCCGCTGATCCTCGAAGGCTGCGACGTCGCGTTCTATCGCCGGTTCATGAAGTCGCTGACCAGGCAGGTCCGTTACCTGCGGCGCACCGCCTATGACGGTCCGCAGGGCCTGCCGCGGCTCCGCGTCATGATCGCACTGTCCTCGGCGGCGCTCGCCATGTCCGAGCAGCAGCGCTTCCTCAAGCAGGCGAGCAAGTGGCTCGACCTCGAACTGGTCCGCCAAGTCATGCCCGACGGCGGCCATGTCAGCCGCAATCCGGCTGCGGTGCTCGACATTCTCATGGATCTCCTGCCGCTCCGCCAGGCCTTCAGCGCGCGCGGCTCGCAGCCGTCGCGCATCCTCCTGTCGGCAATCGACCGGATGATGCCCATGCTGCGATTTTTCCGGCAGGGCGACGGCAGCTTCGCGCATTTCAACGGCTGCGGCGACACGCCGTCGGACCAACTCGCCACCGTGCTCGCCTATGACGACGTCCGCGGCGCGCCGCTCACCCATGCCCCGCACTCGGGCTATCAGCGCATCGAGGCCGGCGACGCCATCCTTCTCGTCGATGCCGGGAAGCCGCCGCCCGTCGAGTTCTCGACCGACGCGCATGCCGGCTGCCTGTCCTTCGAGCTGAGCGTCGGCCGGCAGCGGCTCATCAACAACTGCGGCGTGCCGGTGGCGAGTGCCGGCCCCCTCCGCCGCCTCTCCCGCACCACCGCAGCACACTCGACGGTCGCGATCAACGACACCTCGTCCTGCCGCTTCCTCAATCGCTCCTGGATGGGCGAGTGGCTCGGCGAGGCGATCATCGCCGGGCCGACCCGCGTCCTCTCCGAGCGGCGGCGGGAGAACGGCGCGACGGTGCTCCTGCTGGGGCACAATGGCTATGTCGACCGCTACGCGATCGTTCACGAGCGACGCCTGAGCCTCACCGATGCCGGCGACCGTCTCGACGGGATCGATTCGTTCCTCACCCCGTCCGGGCAGCCGATCGGTCGCTCGGGCAAGGACCTCTTCTCCATCCGGTTCCACCTCGCGCCGGGCGTCCAGGCGACACGGAGCGGCTCGGGGCGCATCGTCGCCCTCGTCCTCCCCGACGGCGAAACCTGGGAGTTCCAGACCGATGGTCCCGAGGTGGAGATCGAGGACAGCATCCTGATGTCCAACACCCGCGGCAACCGCAAGACCCAGCAGATGGTCATCCACGGGATCGCGCAGCACACGTCCCACGTCGCCTGGATGATGCATCGCACCGCCGTCGGCGGCCGCCGTCGCATCCTGCCGACAGCCGATCGCCGCGCCGACATGATGTCGAGGGGCTGACCGGTCGCAGCCAGCGGCCTTTTATCCCGGCGATTGCTTGACACGCAGGGGTGCGGACAATACGTTCCGCCCGGATTTCCGGCCCGCGGGCCGTCGCACCCCTGCTTTTCGGTCAAGAACCATGAAGATTCGCAACTCACTGCGCGCGCTCATGAAGCGCCATCGCGCCAACCGCCTCGTCCGGCGGAAGGGGCGCGTCTACATCATCAACAAGACCAATCCCCGCTTCAAGGCACGCCAGGGCTGACCGCCCTGTTCACGCGGGTTTGTCTTTGACCATGAGGCTGCTCGGGCGATAACATCGCCCGATGACGCTTTTCTTCGCCCGCCTTTCGACATCCGCCGTCGCCCTGGTCCTCGCAGGCGGCCTCGCCCTCGCCGAGGAGTCGGGCCCGTCGATCAGCACCGACATCCCGGCCGTGGCCGCCGAGCCGTCGCGCGAGACGCGTCTTTCTTCGCTTTTCGAGACGCTGAAGACGGAGACCGATGCGAACACGGCCAGCGAGATCGAGGACGAGATCCTCCGGGTCTGGCTTGAATCGGGAAGCGACACCGTCGACCTCCTGATGGACTGGACCCTCCAGGCGATGGAGCGGAAGCAGTATCCGCGGGCGCTCGACTTCCTCGACCGCATCATCGTGATGGAACCGGGCTATGTCGAGGGATGGAACAAGCGGGCGACGGTCCATTTCCTGGTGGACGACTACGGCAAGGCCCTCGCCGATATCGCAAGGGTCCTCGAACTCGAGCCGCGACATTTCGGCGCGCTCAGCGGCCTCGGGATCATCTTCCGCTCGCTCGGCGAGAACGAGCGTGCCAAGGCCGCGTTCCGGGCCGCGCTCGAACTCGACCCCCACCTCGAGAATGTCCGCGAGGAACTCAAGTCGCTCGAGGCGGAGACCGGCGGCCGCGAGACCTGACCCGATCCGGATTCAGGCCCGCACCGGCCCTCTCGCCGGTCAGCGCGAAACGAACTTCCTGAACACGTAGCCGCGTTTGCCGCCGGCCTCGACTTCGCACCAGTAGTCGCAGCCGATCACTCTCACCGCGAGGCCCTGCGCGAGCACCGCCACGACCGGCGATGCGTTGTCGGGCTGCGCCCGGAGATTGACGAACGTATTGATCGTGGCCCGGCTGCCGTCGCGCGCGCTCGCCGCCGGCTGCGGCGTCCCGGCACCCTGGGCCTCCGAAGGGCCGGCCTCGTCGGCAGCGGCCTGCGCGGCCTGCTCGCGGAAAAGGGATTGCGCGACCGGGTCATAGGTCCGCGTGCTGGGCCCGTAGGCGAGGGTTCGCTCGGGCCCGTACATCGCCCCGCGCGTCACCGGAATGGGTTGGCCCGGCTCCGGGCTGATGAGCGGCGGCTTCGGCGTGACGACCTCGGGTGGACCCGCCTGCGCGATGACGAGCGCCTCACGCGGGGTGCCCGCCTCGGCGATCACCGCCGGCCCGTCCAGCGTGCCTCGTGGCGCAGGTGGTTCGGCGAGCAGGGTCGCGAGGGCGTCGTCGACCGCAGCGTCGCGTTCCGGAGAGGCCTGCACCTCGGCCGACTGGACCGATGCCGGCGGGTCGATGTCGAGCACCGCCGTGGTCGGCGGCTCCTCGCCGAAGGGGCGAAGCAGGACAAGGAGCCCCAGCCCGACGCCGAGACCCAGAACCACCGCCGCCGACATGGCGCGGATGCCGTGCCCGCGCTCCTGTGCCGCGAAAGCGCGCTCTGCGGCCACAGCGGGATCCGGCTGACGGCGCGCCGTCACCGGGCGCTGGACCGAGCGGATCGGCCGCGCGGGCGCCCGGCGGGCCGGCTCGACGAGGTATTTCCGCCAGGGCGCATCATCCGGCATGTCCGGCTCGGGCGGCGCCGGGTCGCTGAGATCGAAATAGGTACGCTGGCGGACGGGATCGGGGGCAAAGGGCGAGCGCCCCGGGGCTCCGGCCGGCTCGGCCATGGGCTTTACCGCCGGCTGCGAGCGAACCGCCGACAGGCGAAGCGGCTCGGCCCGCGGCAGATGCGCGGGGGCAGGCACCTGCAGCGTCTCCTCGAGCGAGCGCAACTGCTCCAGGAGCGCCGCCTCGAGGCTCGCGGCGGCGGCATCCCCGGCGGGCCCCGGCTCCGTCTCGGACACGGGCGCGTCGGAGGTGTCGACC
>JAEZEN010000347.1 GCA_023433185.1 Pseudomonadota bacterium
GCTCCATCGGTCCCCTCCCGGCGTCATGGCCTGTCCGCCCCGACGAGACTGCCGCCGTCCGCCCCGGTCAAGGGGGCCGGAGGCCGGGCGAAGCGGCAAACTGGTGGAAACCCCTCAGCCCGCTCGCTTGACCGACTTCCCCCTGTTTGTATGATGAAATGAAGGGCGAAGCCGACCGGCGGCGCTTTCCGCTGAGGGAGGAAGCGGCGGATGTCTGAGAACGCTGCTGCCCGCGTCGACGCGGACGGCGACTACGAATCCATTGTCCGCCTGGAGGGGGTGCAGAAGTATTTCGGCGCCATCCAGGCACTGAAGGACATCAGCCTCGCCATCGGGCGGAACGAGATCGTCGGACTTATCGGCGACAATGGCGCAGGCAAGTCCACCCTCATCAAGGTGATGACCGGGGTGATGCCGCCGAGCGCCGGCCGCATCTTCATCCGCAACCGCGAGATCCAGCTCGCGGACTATTCGGTGCGCATGGCGCACGACCTGTCGATCGAGACCGTCTACCAGGACAAGTCGCTCGCCGAGAAGCAGCCGCTCTGGCGCAACTTCTTCGTCGGCCGCCAGATCACCAACCGCCTCGGCTTCATCGACATCAAGCGCCAGAAGGCGATCGCCGACCAGATCCTCAAGGGCGCCATCGGTTTCCGGAGCGCCGGCATCACCGTCGACTCGACCGTCGCCAACCTCTCCGGCGGCGAGCGCCAGGGCATCGCGATCGGCCGCGCCATGCACTACAACGCCGATCTCATCATCCTCGACGAGCCGACCGTCGCGCTGGCCGTGGCGGAGGTCCGCAAGGTTCTCGACTTCGTCCGCCGCATCAAGGAAAGCGGCCGCGCCTGCATCTACATCGAGCACAACCTCGCCCATGTCCACGAGGTCGCCGACCGCCTGATCGTGCTCGACCGCGGCCAGGTGGTCGCCGGCATCCGGCCGAAGGACATGACGGTGATGGAGCTCACCGAATTCCTCATCGACCTCCAGCACAAGACCTGAGGACGGACCGACATGGCGGCGCAGAGAGGGCCATCGCTGATCCAGCGCTACGAGGGTCTGCCGATCATCATCGTCTTCGTCCTCCTGCTCGCCCTGTTCATGTACATGGCGCCGCAGGTGTTCCTGCAGCCCTTCATCTACACGACCTTCCTCTCGACCCTGCCGCCGCTGCTGCTGCTCGCCATCGGCCTGACCTTCGTCATCGGCGCCGGCGAGATCGACCTGTCCTTCCCGGCGATCATCTCGTTCGCCGGCTTCGTGTTCGCGTACCTGTTCAAGGAATATGACCTCGGCTGGTTCGCGGTCCTCGCCGCGCTCGCCGCGGGCATCGGGATCGGCTTCCTCAACGGCATCATCATCGCCAAGGTCGGGGTCCCGTCCTTCATCGCGACGCTCGGCACCCAGTTCTTCTGGTTCGGCATGGCGACGGTGCTGTCCGGCGGTCAGTCCTATGCGCTGCGCGGCGTCGACCAGAGCTCGGTCTGGCAGGTCATCGTCGGCCGGCCCTTCGCCGGCGCCGGGACGGTGTGGGTGTCGCAACTGCCGATGCAGGCGTTCTGGACGCTCATCATCGTCGTCCTGATGTGGGCGATCCTAACCCGGCACCGCTTCGGCGAGCACGTGCTCTTCATCGGCGACTCGAACCAGGTGTCGCGCGTCGTCGGCATCGACGTCGACCGCGAGAAGATCAAGATCTTCACCCTCATGGGTGGCCTCGCCGGGATCGCGGCGATCATGCTCACCCTCGAGAACAAGAACTTCTTCGGCAACCAGGGCCAGGGCTACCTGCTGACCGCCATCGCCTCGGTGCTGATCGGCGGGACCTCGATCTTCGGCGGTCGGGCGACCATCGTCGGGACGGTGTTCGGGGCGATGATCATCCTGATGATCGAGCCGGCGCTCGTCGCCGGCGGCCTGACGGGCGCCTGGGTCCGGACGGTCCAGGGCCTCGTGTTCCTGATCGCCATCATCTTCTATCTCTACATGGACGAGCCGCAGCGCCGCGCCGCCTTCTTCGGGCGCATGGGGCTGCGGCGCGAATTCGGCGGCAGGTCCGCCGATAAGGGCGATCCCGCGGCGCGAGGAGGCGCGGCGGGACCGCCGGCATGAGACTGCAGCAACCTCAAGGGAGGAACAGAATGAGGCTTACCAGGACATTGCTCGCCGGCGCCGCCGCGGTCGCGGTTCTCACCGGCGCCAACGCCGCCTCCGCCGAGCTGATCGGCGAGGGCCTGACCATGTACATGCAGATGGGCGGCAATCCCGGCGACGGCGCGACGCTCGCCCGCCAGACCGGCGCCGCGCAGGCCGCCGCCGCCTTCGGCGTCACCCTCAACGAGCAGTTCTCCGCCTGGGCGCCGGAGACCATGATCAACCAGTTCAAGGAGGCGGTGGCCGCCCGGCCGGACTGCATCGAGATCATGGGCCACCCGGGCAGCGCCGCCTTCGAGGACATCGTCAAGGACGCCGTCGACCAGGGGATCGTGGTGACGGTCGGCAACTCGCCGATGTCGGACCTGCAGGCGACCTTCGGCACCGCCGGCATGGGCTATGCCGGCGTCGACCTCTATGCCGGCGGCAAGCTCACCGCCGAGCACATGATCGCGCAGGGCCTGAGCTCCGGCGACAAGGCGATGGTCTACGGCGTGTTCAGCCAGGCCGAGCGCGGCCAGTCCGAGAAGGGCCTCGCCGACACGCTCGAAGCGGCCGGGCTCACCGTCGACCGCCTGGAGATCACCCAGGAGGCGAACAGCGACGCCTCGCTCGCCGTCCCGGTGCTCACCGCCTATGTCCAGGCGAATCCGGACCTCAAGGCGATCGGCACCCAGCATGGCGGCATCACCGGCATCCTCGCCGAGGTGCTGCAGAAGGCCGGCAAGCAGCCGGGCGAGATCATCGTCGGCGGCATCGATCTGGCACCCGCCACGATCGACGGCGTGAAGTCGGGCTACGTCTCGGCGACCCTCGACCAGCTCCTCTACCTGCAGGGCTTCATGCCGGTCCTGCAGTGCGTGCTGACGGCCAAGTACAAGATGCCGGGCATCAACATCAACACCGGCGCCGGGACCGTCACCCCGCAGAACATCGACAGCCTGGTCGAGCTGATCGACGCCGGCATCCGCTAGTCGGCGGCATTCGGCCTGCGAACCATGGCGCCGGCGGAGAACTCCGCCGGCGCGCTTCATTCGTCCGGCGTGAGCATGGGCCCGACTACTCTTCGGGCTCCTGCTGCTGATCCAGCTCGGCGAGGCTCTGCGTCAGCATCATCCGGATCGCCAGCATCGGCATCGGCAGCTGGCCCGCCGCCTGGAGCGCATCCATCATCGCCAGCGCCTCCTCGATCATCGCCCGCTTGCGCACCGGGTCGATCACCATGATCTGGGTCTGGGTGATCGACATGATCAGGTCGGTCTGCCGCTCGACGCTGTCCGGCTCCGCGGCGACGAGGGCGCGCGCGATCACCAGGCCCTCCTCGTAGGCGGCAACGGCATTGTCGAAGTCGTAGGCCTGGAGGCGCATCCCGCCGACGCGGTTGAGGATGACCATGAGGTCGCGCTGCCAGTCGAGGTTCGACGGGTCGCGTTCGGCGAGCCGGCGGTTGATGGCGAGGCTCTCCTCGAACACGACCAGCGCCGCCGCATTGTCGCCCGCCTTCACCCGGGCGTCGCCCATGCGCTCGAGCGCCACCGAGAGGCTGCGCTGCCATTCGGCGTTGTCGGGGTCGCTCGCGGCCAGCGCCCGGGCGATGGAGAGCTGCTCGCCATAGAGGCCGCTTGCGCCGCTCGCGTCGCCCCGCGCCAGGGCCGCGTCCCCGGTCTTCTCGATGGCGATGGCGAGATCCGACTGGTAGCCCTTGTTGCCCGGATCGCTCGCGGCGAGCGCGCGGGCGAGCGCGAGCGCCTCCTCGAAGAGGACGAGCGCCCCATCCTCGTCGCCGCCGTTGAGGCGCTGGTCGCCGATGCGCTGCAGCGCGATGATCAGGTCGCGTTTGTAGGGGGCGTTGGTCGGGTCGCGGGCGACGAGGTCGCGGGCGAGCGCGAGGCTCTCCTCGTAGGCCGCCATCATGCCGTCCGTGTCGCCGGTGCGGCGCTTGCCGTCGCCGATGGCGCTGAGGGTCTGCGCCGTGCGGCGGACCCACTCGTCGTTCTCGGGATGGGCCGCGGCGAGGCCGCGCATCAGCGCGAGCCCCTCCTCGTAAAGGTCCATCGCCTCGGCCGCCTGCCCGCTCGAGGACAGGACGTCGCCCACCTTGATCAGCGAGATCCACAC
>JAEZEN010000350.1 GCA_023433185.1 Pseudomonadota bacterium
GCCGTGCCCCATACGAGGACCGTCGCCGGACGCTCGGCGCCGGTCGCCGCTTGTTTCGGGTCGGTTTCCCCGCGCGTGGCTTGAACCATGGAAACTAAGTCCGAGCGCCGGCGTATGGTTCCACGCGAGAGGGGAAGGCGCGCCCCGGGCCGCCTCGCCCCCCGCCTTCCGTGCCGCATGCCTGGCATCGGCCGGCGGCACGTCGCACGCAACAGGAAAGGAGGCGCCGCCGGGGCGACGCCTCCTCCCGGCAATGGGCCGCCGGTCCTACTCGGAGAGCGTGAACGCGGCGGTGTACTTGTCCACGTTGTCGGGCGTGATCAGCAGGCAGTCGAAGAGCTGCTTCTCTTCGGCCACCATCGGCGTGCCGTTCTTGATGTAGTGGTCGGCCTGGATGACCGCCTCGCGCGAGAACACGGCCACCGGCTGCAGAACGGTATAGGCCATTTCGCCGGCCTTGATCGCCTCGACCGCATCCGGGGAGCCGTCGAACCCGCCCACCGTCACCCTGTCGAGCATGCCGGCTTCCTTGAGTGCGGCGATTGCGCCGAGCGCCATCTCGTCGTTCCCCGAAATCACGGCGGTGAAATCGGGATTGGCCTGAATGATCGACTGCATCTTGTTGTAGCCCTGGGTGCGATCCCAGTTGGCCACTTCCTGGGCCACCTTGGTCAGGTCCGGATACTGGCTGATCACGGTTTCGTAGCCGTTCGAGCGGGTCGCCGCGTTGTTGTCGGCGGGATTGCCGAAGAACTCGACGTAGTTCGCCTCGTCGCCGACGATCTCGACCCACTGCACGGCGCCGATCGCCGCGCCCTGAGCGTTGTTCGAGACCAGCTGGCCCTTGGCGATGCCGCTTTCGTTGATCTCGGCGTTCACGAGGAAGACCGGGATGCCGGCATCGGTGGCCTTGCGCACCACCCCGATGGAGCCGTCGGCGTTGGCCGGGTCGAGAATGATCGCCTTGGCGCCGTTGGTGATCGCAGCATCGACGAGGTTGGATTCGACATTGGTGTCGCCCTTGTGGGCGGCGACGGTGGCCTGGTAGCCGAGCTCCTCGGCCGTCTGCTTGGCGACTTCGCCCTCGGTGAACCAATAGGGATTGGCCGGATCGGTCACGATGATGGAGATCAGGCCCTCCGCCCACGCCGCCCCGGTCATCAGGGGCAGCGCTGCGGCCGCGGCGAGCAGGGCGCGTCTGGATAGCTTGATCATGAGGTCTCTCTCCCATTGGGTTGATGTTCGCCGATGTCCGGCATTCTCCCGCGTCGAGGTTCCTTCCTCCCCGGAGCGCGAAATCGATGTGTGGCGGCTGTCATCTCGCCCGGCCCTTGCCCCTGTACTGGATCGAGTTGAGCAGGACCGCGAGGACGATCACGGCGCCGGTGAAGACCGTCTGCCAGTAGAATGAGACGCCGATGATCACGAGGCCGTCCGCCAGGAAGATGATCACGAACGCGCCCAGGAGGGTGCCGAGCACGGTGCCGCGTCCGCCGGTCAATGCGGCACCGCCGATCACGACGGCGGCGATGGCCGTCAGTTCGTAGGTGAACCCGGCATTGGGACCGGCCGAGGTCAGTTGCGAGCTCAGCACCAGCCCCGCGATCGCGGCGCAGCAGCCGGACAGCATGTAGACGATGACCTTGACGCGCTTGACCGGCACGCCGGACAGCTCCGCGGCGCGTTCATTGCCGCCCGAGGAATAGAGCCAGCGGCCGAAGGCCGTGCGGGTCAGCAGCAGGCTGGCAAGCAGCGCCACCACGGCGAGGATGATGACCCCGACCGGGACGCCGAAAATGCGGTTGAAGCCCAGCCAGCCGAAGCCCGTGTTGCCCAGTTCCGGCCGCCCCGACAGGTTGTTGTAGGTCAGGCCGTTGGTCATCAGCAGCGCGACGCCCCGCGCCACGTAGAGGGAGCCCAGGGTGACGACGAAGGCCGGCACCTTGAAGAAGGCGACGATGGTCCCGTTGACCAGCCCGACAAAGGCACCGGCCGCGATGGTCAGGACGACGACGGCCCAGACCGGCGGAAACAGGATGACGCCTGCCGCCCGGATCTCGATGCCCTGCATGAGGAAGCCTGCGACCACGCCCGACAGGCCGAGGACGGAGCCGACAGACAGGTCGATTCCCCCGTTCAGGATCACCAGGAGCATGCCGATCGCCAGCAGCCCGTAGATGGCGACGTGGTTCGCCATGATCAGGAAGTTGGAGAGCGTCGCGTATTGCGGCGACAGGATCGAGAAGACGACGATGATCGCGATCAGGGCGAAGAAGGCCCGTCCCTCGAGCAGCAACTGCGCGAGATTCAGGGAACTCCTCTTGCCGGACTGCCCGGCGGTGGACGACGTGATGTCCGCCATGACGAAACTCCGTACGGTGTCTCAGGCGGCGAGCGCTTCGCCCGAGGCCGCCATGATTGCTTCCTTCGTCGTGTCGTGCGTGAACTCGGCTGCGATCCGGCCGCGGCGCATGACGACGACCCGGTGTGCGATGGCGAGGCATTCCCCGACTTCCGAGGTCGAATAGACGACGGCCATGCCGCGGCTGGCATGGTCGGCGAGGATCCGGAACACTTCCGCCTTGGCGCCCACATCGATGCCGCGGCTCGGCTCGTCGAGCAGGATCACGGACGGCTCGGTGATCAGCATCTTGCCGATGACGACCTTCTGCTGATTGCCGCCCGACAGGGACCCGATCGACGCTCCGGGACCATCCGTCTTGACGGTCACCTCCTTGATCGAGCGCTCGACGATCCTGCTCTCGGCCCTGCGATTGACGAGCAGCCCGCGCGTGAAGCTGCGGATCGAGGCAAGCGACAGGTTTCCGCCGACCGTCATGGTCTGGACAAGCCCGTCGCGCTGGCGGTCTTCGGGCACCAGAACCAGGCCCGCGTCGATCCGTTCGGCGATCGTCATGGGGGACACGTCGGTTCCCTGCAGGAGGATCCGGCCCCCGGTGGCCGGGAGCCTGCCCGCCACGCATTCCATCATCTCCGTGCGGCCTGCGCCCATCAGGCCGTAGATGCAGACGATCTCGCCGGCCCGGACCTCCAGATCGAGGCCGTCGACGGCGTTTCCGGATCCGGAGGCGTCCGGCACCGTCAGCCCTTCCAGCGTCAGGGCTGGCGCCCCGAAGTCGTATCCCCGCGGCGGATGACCCAGGTCGAAGTTGTCGCCCACCATGTGGTGCACGATCCATTCGAGGTCGACGTCGGCACGGGGGGCGTAGGCGGTCATGGCGCCGTCGCGTAGCACGACGGCGTGGTCGGCGATCTGCAGCGCCTCTTCGAGGTGGTGCGAGATGTAGACGATCGAGACGCCGCGGGCCTTGAGGTCGCGGATCACTTCGAAGAGGACCTCCACCTCCGAGGCGGAGAGAGCCGATGTCGGCTCGTCCATGATGAGGATGCGGGAATTCACCGAGAGCGCGCGGGCGATCTCGACGATCTGCTGCTGGCCGAGGCGAAGGTCGCCGACGGGGGTGAGCGGGTCGATGTCCTCCTCGAGTTCGCGCATGAGAGCACGCGCCTGGCGCTCCTCCTCGGCGAAGTTCACGCCGAAAGGGCCGTGGATCTCGCGCCCCATGAAGATGTTGTCGCGAACATTCATGTTCGGGGCGAGCGAGAGCTCCTGGTGGATGATCGAGATGCCCAGTTCCCGCGCCCGCAGGGTGGAGCCGACGGTGACAGGCTGCCCCTCGAGGATGATCTCGCCGGAGGTCGGCTGGAGCACGCCGGAGAGAATCTTCATGAGGGTGGACTTGCCGGCGCCGTTCTCTCCGAAGAGGGCGGTCACCTGGCCGCGGTGAACGTCGATGTCCACGCCCTTCAGCGCATGAACGGCGCCGAAGGACTTCGACACGTTGCGTGCCGCAAGGATGACCTTCGCGGTGTCGGGACTGCTCTGCGGAACGTCGACCGAATCGGGCGCGGCCGTCATCTCACCTCCAGCTGAACGGGAGTGACGAGCCAGTTCTTGGGATTGATGAGCTTGAAGACCCCGACCACGGAGATCGTCCTGCCCGGCAGTGCATCGCGATCGAGATCGCCCAGCGTTTCCGCGGCCATGGCCCGGTTGATGCCGGACCCGGCATCCTGATACTCGATCTGGTTCTTGAAGGCGCCGAACTCGATGTCGCCCGGCACGTCGCGCAACTCGGTGCCGTTGATCGCCGGCCCGGTCTGGACCCGCACCCGCGTGCCTTCCGGCAGGCCCTCGACGGCGACATCGAAGACGCCGGACTTTCCTTCTCCCACCACCCCGGTCAACCGCACGGGGAAGACGGCGAAGGTCCCGGCCATCGTCGCGTATTTCTCGATTGCGGCCTTGTCGTCCGCGGCCAGCTCGCTCGCCAGTGCCGGCGCCTCCGGCGCCCTTTCGACGACCAGGTCGCGGATGCGCGGGAACTGAGTCTGCCCGAAACCGTCCGGATCGAACGCCTGCTGCCGGGCGTCGCTCTCCGAGCCGATCACCACGACCTTGGTGTCGAGCGCGATCGCCCCCAGCACGGCCAACGCGGCAAGCGCGATGAAGAGCGGGGCCCGCTTTCGTTTGGCGGTCCCTGACGGTGCGGTCCCTGACGCTGCGTCGACTGTCATCGCGATGGCGATCCGCCCCTCACCCCCTGCCGGCCTCGCGCGGGCCGGCCAGCGAACGGATCTGCCGCTGGCCCGGATGCCGCATTCCGTCACCGTCGCAAGCGCGGCGGCTCCCTTCGGAAAAAGGCGCGTTCAGGGGCCTTGGAACGGATTTTCCTCCCAGTGCTTTCGCGGGGGACCCCTCAATCCCGTGGTCCGCAAGCGCTTTGTTCTGTCGGCCCTTCCTCCGCCGATTGCCCATACCCTAAGTGAAAAGAATTACTTTGTCTGCAAAAAAATTCAGCTCTCTCGAGGACTCTGTGCTAAGACACCGGTGGTTCCGCGCCTGTCCGCGCCGCTTGCCAAGGCGGAGGCCGGCGTGGGAGACCCAGCCCTCGGACGGCAGGAACCGACACATCAGGCGCCGCGATCGACGGGAGGAAGCGATGGACGGCGCCAGTTGCAGCGTGGGCCAGGAGGGGGTCGCCCGGTGAAGCCGGCACGCGACGTGATCATTGGAATCGATGCCGGAACGTCGGTGATCAAGGCGGTCGCCTTCGACCTCGCGGGGCGGCTCCTGGCCACGTCCGCGATGCGCAACCACTACGTGACGGGCGCCGAAGGATCTGCGACCCAGTCCCTGCCGCAGACGTGGACCGATTGCGCAGCGGCGGTGCGCGGCCTGGCCGCCCGTCTCGACAATCTCGCTCCCCGGGTCGCCGCCGTGGCGCTGACAGGTCAGGGCGACGGGACCTGGTTGGTCGGCAAGGGAAACGAAGCGGTCGCGCCCGCCTGGCTGTGGCTCGACGCGCGCGCCGCCCCCACGGTTTCGCGACTGGTTCATGGAACCGGCGAGCGCGCCCGCTTCGAAGCGACAGGCACCGGGCTGAACACCTGCCAGCAGGGCAGCCAGATGGCCCACATGGATCGCTTCCATCCGGAATTGCTGGATGCCGCCGAGGTCGCCCTGCATTGCAAGGACTGGCTGTTCCTGAACCTCACCGGCGTTCGCGCGACCGACCCCTCGGAGGCGAGCTTCACCTTCGGCGACTTCCGCAACCGGCGATACGCCGACACCGTCATTTCCGCCCTCGGGCTCGAGGGGCGCCGGCACCTGCTGCCCGAGATCATCGACGGCACGCAGGAAACCCGGCCGCTGTCCGCCGATGCCGCTCGCGCGACCCGCATGCAAGCGGGGACCCCGGGCTCGGGG
>JAEZEN010000371.1 GCA_023433185.1 Pseudomonadota bacterium
GAGGACGTCGAGGACGAGGCGCACAACACGACGCGCTTTATCATCCTGTCCAAGCGCGAACAGCATACTGCGGCCGGCAACGGCCCCGTGCTCACCACCTTCGTCTTCCGGGTGCGCAACGTGCCAGCCGCCCTCTACAAGGCGCTGGGCGGCTTTGCGACGAACGGCGTCAACATGACCAAGCTCGAATCGTACCAGCTCGGCGGCAAGTTCTTTGCGACGCAGTTCTACGCCGACGTCGAGGGCCATCCCGACGACCGGTCGCTCGCGCTCGCCCTCGAGGAGCTCGCCTTCTTCTCGGCGGAGGTCAGGATTCTCGGCGTCTATCCGGCGAGTGCGTTCCGCGCCGGCCTCGCGGAGTAGCCGTCAGAGCACCCGGTAGCGGACCCGGGCGCTCCGCTCGATCGCGGCCACCACGAGCTTGTCGAGCTCGAGCCGATCGCGCAGCAGCTGGAGGAACCGCAGCTCCTCCTGCTCGACATGGAGGTCGACGGCGGCGACCTCGACCGCGAGCGCATAGGCGGTCTCATGGAGGCGCGGCGGCAGTGAGGTCGCGATGAGGTCGAGGATGCGGTCGAGCCCGTCGTCCTCTTGCAGCAGTTCGCCGCAGTTCTCGGCGGTGGTCACGAGGCGGCTACGGTCGAACTCGGCGAAGACCGGGAGCGTCTTGACGATGTCGCCGATCTTGTTCAGCTCGCGGTCGGTCATGCTGCGGTCGGCGGCCGACAGCGTCACCATCGCGTAGATCAGGGCCTCGTGCTCGGGGACGGTCTTCATCGTCTTGTTCATCGCTTTCGTCTCGGTGGCCTCGGGAAAGCTATGGCGCAGGCCCCTCGCCAAGGCAAGCCGCACGCAACGGGCCCGGGCGGCACGAGGGCGGCACGCGCGGCGTTGACGCGGCCGCCGGTGCTTTCTAGGGTCCGCCGCACATCCTTCCATTCAGGTCCGACCCATCATGAACGCGGCGCCCTTGCCCGAGATCGACATCACGCCTGCCCTTCGCGCTGCCGCGGAGCGCTCGAAGGCGTGGCCCTTCGAGGAGGCGCGGAAGATCGTCGCCCGGCTTGCGAAGCGCGGCGACCCGGATCGCGGCGTCCTCTTCGAGACCGGCTACGGCCCCTCGGGCCTGCCTCATATCGGCACCTTCGGCGAGGTCGCGCGGACGACGATGGTCAGGACCGCGTTCCGGGTGCTGACCGGCGACACCGTCCCGACGCGTCTCCTCTGCTTCTCCGACGACATGGACGGGCTCCGCAAGGTTCCCGACAACGTGCCGAACAAGGAGATGATGCAGGCCCATCTCCACCAGCCGCTCACGTCGGTGCCCGATCCCTTCGGCGAGTATCCGAGCTTCGGAGCCCACAACAATGCCCGGCTGCGGCGCTTTCTCGACCGCTTCGGCTTCTCCTACGAGTTCGCGAGCGCGACGGACTACTACACGTCCGGCCGCTTCGACGCGACGCTGCTCAGGATGCTCGAGGCCTATGACGAGGTGATGGCGATCATGCTGCCCTCGCTCGGCGAGGAGCGCCGCGAGACCTATTCGCCCTTCCTGCCGGTCAGCCCGACGACCGGCGCGGTGCTCCAGGTCGCGATCCTCGAGCGCAGGCCCGAGGCCGGCACCATCGTCTACCGCGATCCCGACACGGGGAAGCTGGTCGAGCAGCCGGTCACCGGCGGCCAGGTCAAGTGCCAGTGGAAGGCCGACTGGGCGCTCCGCTGGGCGGCGCTCGGGGTCGACTACGAGATGTCCGGCAAGGACCTCATCGACTCGGTCCGCCTGTCGAGCCGCATCTGCACCGTGCTCGGCGGCACCCCGCCGGAGGGCTTCAACTACGAACTCTTCCTCGACGATGCCGGCCAGAAGATATCGAAGTCGAAGGGCAATGGCCTGACCATCGACGAGTGGCTCACCTATGCCTCGCCGGAGAGCCTGTCGCTCTTCATGTTCCAGAAGCCGAAGGCGGCGAAGCGGCTCTACTTCGATGTCATCCCGCGGGCGGTCGACGAGTATTTCCAGTTCCTCGCCGCCTATCCCGGCCAGCCCGAGGAGCAGCGGCTCGGCAACCCGGTCTGGCACATCCATGGCGGCCGGCCGCCGGCGGTCGAGATGCCGATCGCCTTCGTGATGCTGCTCAACCTCGCGGCCGCCTCCAACGCCCACGACAAGGACGTGCTGTGGGGCTTCATCCTCCGCCACGTGCCCGGGGTGACGCCGGAGAGCCACCCGAAGCTCGACGAGCTGGTCGGCTATGCGGTGCGCTACTACGACGATTTCGTCGCGCCGAAGAAGGTGTTCCGCGCCCCCGACGCCGAGGAGCGCGCGGCGCTTGCCGCGCTGGACACGGCGCTCGCCAGGCTCGAGGCCGAGGGCGAGACCGACGGCAACGCCATCCAGAATGCCGTCTACGAGGTCGGCCGGTCCTTCGCGCGCTTCCAGGACCAGACGAAGACGTCGCCCGATGGCCGGCCGGGCGTGGCCCTCACCTGGTTCGAGACGCTCTACCAGGTCCTGCTGGGCCTCGAGCGCGGGCCGCGCTTCGGCTCGTTCGTGTCGATCTACGGCATCCCCGAGACGCGGGCGCTGATCGCCAAGGCGCTGGCGGGGGAACTGGCGTCGCCCGTTTCCTGATTCGGCTACTCGGCCGTCGCCGGGCAGGTGCCGTCCGCCGCCGTTCCCCGCCAGACGCCGGCCCGCCCGCAGCGGCCGGCGAGCGCCGCCTCCCGGTAGGCATCGGTCGCGTAGTCGTTGGGCGTCCCCCAGCCCTGGCGAAGCAGCCACTCGCCGAGGTCGATCCGGCCGACGCGGCAGGGGGCGACGATCTCCGTCGTCTCGACCACCGGCGGGAAGTAGCACTCGACCGGCCGCCCGCCGAGGAAGCGCCGGAACGAGACCAGCGCGGTGCGACCGCAGGGCCATTCCTCGCCGCTCGACAGCCGGCACATGCGGTCGAGGGGCACGGGGTCGACCCCCGAGATGCGGATGGTGAGGTTGCGGATATGGAGGGTCGCGGCGTCGGTCGTCTCGGGCAGGGAGAAGCGGCGCCACTTCGCCGTCTCCGGCTTCGCCTCCGGCGCCGGCAGGCGCTCGCGATAGAGCGGCCCGTCGACCTCCGGCCCCGGCGTCACGCCGGGCGGGGTGACGGTGCGCGTGGCGCGCGGCACGAACTCGACCTCGGGCTCCTCGGCCCGGGCGGGCAGGGCGGGGAGAAGCGGCAGCAGGCAGGCGAGGGCGAGGAGAGCGGCGAGCGCCGGCCGCCGTCGCGTCACTGGCTCGCCCACATGATCCGGGCGATCCATTCGATCTCCGCGAGCGGCACGGTGCGCATCGGGTGGTCCGGGTTGAGCGAGGCGAGGTGAACGCTCCGCTGGGTCTTCTTTTCGAGGACCTTCGCCATCACCTCGCCGTCCCGCGTCCTGACCACGACTCGGTCGCCGCGGCGGGCATCGAGCGTCGGCGAGACGATGATCGTGTCGCCGTGGCGGTAGAGCGGCAGCATCGAATCGCCGGTCACCTTGAGCGCATAGACGCCGTCGCCGCGGGCGAGCGGCGCCTCGACCTGGTCCCAGCCGTGGCCGGCCGGGAAGCCGCCGTCGTCGAAGAAGCCGCCCGCACCGGCCTGGGCCAGGCCGAGGAGCGGGACCTGGCGGAAGTTCGGGTCGCGCCGCGCCGGCGCCCGGCCGCGCTCGAGCAGGCCCATGAACTCGGCGATCGACATGCCGGTCGCCTTGAGGATCTTCGACACGCTCTCGGTCGACGGCCAGCGCTCCCGGCCGTCCGGCCCGGTGCGCTTCGACGGGTTGAACGTGGTCGGGTCGAGCCCGGCGCGCCGGGCAAGGCCGGACGTCGTGAGCTGGTAGCGCTTGGCGACTTCGTCGATCGCCGCCCAGATGCGGTCATGCGACAGCACGAGACCCCTCCGTGCCGTGTCCCTGCCGGTGTGGCAGGAATATATGCCTTAACCATGTATCCCCGCGGGGCGCCATTGTCGAGTCACGATTTGTCCCGGCGATTCCGGAAACGCTTCAACCGCTTGCTGTGCCGCCCGGCGCGCCGCCGCGACCGCTTCTATCCCCGCTCCGCCCCATCCGTCCGCGCCGGCGGGAATCGCCCGTAGAAGGTTTCGCCCGCCCGGGCGAGGTCGAGGAGCAGCGGGTCCGGAGCGAAGCGCGGGCCGTGCCGGCCGGCGAGCCGCTCGAGCCGCGCGACGAAGGTCGCGACGCCCATGAAGTCGATGTAGGAGAGGGTGCCGCCGGTGAAGGGCGGGAAGCCGAAGCCGAGGATCGAGCCGACATCGGCCTCGCGCACGTCGGTGATCACGCCTTCGGCGAAGCACCGCGCGGTCTCGAGCGCCATGATCGCGAGGTAGCGCTCCTTCAGGTCGCCGATGTCGACGGCCTCGGCGTCCAGGCGCGCCGGGTGGAGTTCGGCGAGCCCCGGCCACAGCCGCTTCTTCGCGGCCGGGCTCTCGGGGTAGTCATAGAAGCCCTTGCCGTTCTTCCGGCCGAGCCGGCCGTGGTCGTCGACCATCGCCCGCACGAGGCGGTAGGTGTCCTCCGGCACCGCCTCCGGCCCGAGGTCTGCGCGGGTCGCCTCCATGATGCGGAGCGAGAGGTCGATCGCCACCTCGTCGTTGAGCGCCAGCGGGCCGACCGGCATCCCCGCCATCCGCGCCACGTTCTCGATCAGCGCCGGCGGCACGCCCTCGGCGAGCATGCGGTGGCCCTCGCCGATATAGGTCGTCACCACCCGCGAGGTGTAGAAGCCGCGCGAATCATTGACCACGATCGGCGTCTTCCGGATGCGGCGGACGAAGTCGAGGGCGGCGGCGAGCGCGGGCGCCCCCGTCTCCGGCGCGGTGATCAGCTCGACCAGCATCATCTTCTCGACCGGCGAGAAGAAATGGATGCCGATCACGTCGGCCGGGCGCGGCGCGGCCGCGGCGAGGGAGGCGATCGGCAGCGTGGAGGTGTTGGAGCCGAGGATGGCGCCCGGCCGCATGGCATCGAAGGCGCGGGCGATCGCTTCGGCCTTGACGGCGCGATCCTCGAACACCGCCTCGATCACGAGGTCGGCACCGCCGAGCGCCGCGAAGTCCGTGCCGGTCGAAATCCGGGCGAGCGCCGCGTCGCGGTCGGCTTCAGCCAGGCGGCCGCGCGATACCGCCTTGGCCAGCGAGGCGGCGACCGTGGCCTTGCCGGCTTCGGCCGCCGCGGCGTCGCGATCGAGCAGGACCACCTTCATGCCGGCCCGGGCGGCAACGGCGGCGATGCCGGCGCCCATGAAGCCCGCGCCGATGATCCCCACCGTGCCGATCTCCGTCGGCGCGACGCCGGCCGGCCGACGGGCGAGCTTGTTGAGGTCCTGGAGCGTGACGAAGAGCGAGCGGATCATCGCCGCCGCCTCGTCGGTCTGGAGGGCCTGCGCGAAGTAGCGCTGCTCGACCCGCAGCGCCTGGTCGAAGGGCAGTTGCAGGCCCTCGAAGACCGCCGAGAGAAGGGCCCGCGCACCGGGATAATTGTCGTGGGTCTCCTTGCGGTAGTGGGCATTGGCCGCCGGCCAGAGGTTGAAACCCTGCGGCGAGAACACCTTCGGCCCGGGTCCCTTGAAGCCGTCCGCGTCCCACGGCGCGACCTTCCGCGGCGTCTCCTTCAGCCACCGCCGCGCCGCCGCGAGCAGGTCGTCGGGCGGCACCACCGCATCGAGGAGGCCGAGCGCCTTCGCCCGCGCCGGCTTGAGCTGCTCGCCCTTGAGGAGGATGGTCAGCGCCTCCTGGGTGTTGACCAGGCGCGCCACCCGCTGCGTGCCGCCGGCGCCGGGGAGGAGGCCGACGCGCACTTCGGGCAGGCCGACCCGCACCTTCTCGCCGTCGGCGGCGATCCGGCCGTGGCAGGCGAGCGCCAGCTCGAAGGCCCCGCCGAGGCAGGTGCCGTTGATCGCAGCGACCACCGGCTTGCCGCAGGTCTCGATCCGCCGGAAGATGTCGCCGAGGCGGAACGTCTCGGCATAGAGCCGCCGCGTCGCTTCCTCGCGCTGCCCGGCCGCGCAGGCCTTTCGGAATTCGCCGAGCATGCGGTCGAGCATGGCGAGGTCGGCGCCGCCCGAGAACGTCTCCTTGCCCGAGGCGATCACCACCCCGATGATCGTCTCGTCGGCCACGATCGCGTCGAAGATGGCGCCGAGCTCGTCCATCACGCCGAGGTCGAAGACGTTCATCGATCGGCCGGGCATGTCCCAGGTGACGGTCGCGATGCCGTCGCCGTCGATCGCGAGGCGGAAGTTCACGTAGGGCATCGACCGCCCCTCTTCACGAGAGCCATGGGGATGCTAGTTCTTCCGGCAGAGGGTCCGCGAAACGGGGCAGCGCGGACGTGGAGGCTTGAGGTATGACGGGTCCGACGAAGTGCGAGGGATGTGCGGACGGCATCGACCCGCCGTTTCCGTTCACCATGGCGTTCCAGCCGATCGTCGACATCGCGGCGCGCACGGTCTGGGCCTACGAGGCGCTGGTGCGTGGCCCGGCGGGCGAGTCCGCCTGGTCCGTGCTTTCGAAGGTGCGGCCCGAGAACCAGTACCGCTTCGACCAGTCCTGCCGCATCAAGGCGATCGAGCTTGCCGGTCGCCTCTTCGGCGCGGACGAGGACGTCCACGTCTCGATCAACTTCATGCCGAACGCGGTCTATGAGCCGGCCGCCTGCATCCGCGCGTCGCTTGCCGCCGCGGCCCGTGTCGGCTTCCCGCCGGGGCGGATCGTCTTCGAGTTCACCGAGACCGAGCGGGTCGCCGATCCGGCCCATGTGCGGCGGATCGTCGACACCTATCGCGAGATCGGCTTCGTCACCGCGCTCGACGATTTCGGCAGCGGCCACTCGAGCCTCCGGCTCCTGGCGGAGCTGACGCCCGGCGTGATCAAGATCGACATGGACCTCGTCCGCGGGCTCGACGCCGATCCGCGGCGGCGGACGATCGTGGCCGGCGTGGCGGGGATCGCGCGCGAGCTCGGGGTCTCGGTCGTCGG
>JAEZEN010000444.1 GCA_023433185.1 Pseudomonadota bacterium
TCTCCATCCCTCGGCGCGGGTCGCCGGCCGCGGCAGGTCGGTGCGCCGGAAGTGCTTCGCCGGCGACGGACACCGCCTGATCCTGCCCGCCTTCGGGGCCTATGCCGGCGGCCTCAACGTGCTCGACCGCGCCTTCGCGGGGCTGTTCGCCAGGGCGACGTTCCGTGCCTTCGTCGCCGGCGAGACGCGCGTCTATGCCGTCGGCCCGCGGATGCTCCGCCGCGACTGAAGGCGTGACGGCGGTCCCCAATGCGGCCCTCTTGACGGAACCGTGATCGCGCGCCATCTATCGCCGCACCTGATCCGGGCCCCTCTGGCAGCAAGGGCGCTTGCTGCGATGTCGGATCTTCATCTGCTCTTGCGAACGCGCGCATCAGCAATTGGAGGTCGCGATGGAGGCCCTGGCCTTCCTGACCGAACCGTTCTTCGGCAAGCCCGGCTGGGCCTGGCTGCTCTTCGCCACGATCGTCGTCGCCCTGCTCGTCTTCGACCTCGGCGTCCTTCACCGGAAGGCGCGGGAGATACCGGTCGGCGAAAGCCTCCTGCTTTCGGCCGGCTACATCGCGGTGGCGCTGGTGTTCGGCGGCTGGGTGTGGTGGCAGCTCGGCCCGCAGTCGGGCATCGACTACTTCACCGGCTACCTGATCGAAAAGACGCTCTCCCTCGACAACGTCTTCGTCATATCGCTGATCTTCACCGCGCTGGCGGTACCGCGCGCGCTCCAGCACCGGGTCCTGTTCTACGGCATCCTCGGCGTGGTGGTGCTGCGCGCCATCGTCATCGGCTTCGGCACGTCGCTGGTCAACGAGTTCGAGTGGCTGCTGTTCCTGTTCGGGGCTTTCCTGATCTTCACCGGCATCAAGATGCTGCTCTCGGCGAACAAGGCCGAAGACATGAGGGAGAGCCGGCTGCTCCGCTTCCTCCAGCGGCGCATGCGACTGACCAACGGCCTCCGCGGCGAGGCCTTCGTGGTGCGCGAGCCCGACGCCGCCGGGCGGCTGCGGCTCTACGGCACGCCCCTCCTCCTCGCGCTGATCATGGTGGAACTCGTCGACGTGATCTTCGCGGTCGACAGCGTGCCGGCGATTCTCGCGATCACCACCGACCCCTACATCGTCTACACCTCGAACATCTTCGCCATCCTCGGGCTCCGGGCGCTCTATTTCGCGCTCGCCGCCACGGTGCACCGCTTCCACTACCTGAAATACGCGCTGGCGATCGTGCTGGTGTTCATCGGCGCGAAGATCTTCTGGAACCACTTCTACGGCAAGATCGACCCGGCGATCTCGCTCGGCGTCACGGTCGCGCTGCTTACCGGCGGCGTTCTCTACTCGCTCTGGAAGACGCGAGGCGGAGGGCATGCGGAGAAGCCGGGCGATACCGCCCGGTTGCAGGCCGACGCGGCGCCGCACGGGCGGGAAAACGTGATCAGTCGCGGCGGAAGATGATGCCGGCGAGCCAGCCGCTGAACATCGCAAGCAGAACGCAGGCGAGGCCGTAGAGCAGCGCGTGGCTGTTCGCGGCCTCGAACATGAACTGCTCCAGGCCGACCTTGGTGACGTTCAGCTCGACCTCCTCATGGGCGAGGAAGGCGCCGCCCGAGAAGAGGAAGACCTCGACGCTGTAGCTGCCGTGCGGAACATTCGACGGAATCCACGCCGCCGAGCGGAACACCGCGTTCGATGCTCCCATGAAGTCGATGGCACCGACCGATTGCGAGAAGAGCCCGGCCTCCAGTCGGAGCCGGACGAAGGCGTCGCGGAAGTCCGGATCGACCAAGCCTTCGGGCGGCTCGACGACGTGGAGCGGGATGTGGTCGAAGCCGAGGCCGAGGCGCGCGAGCAGCTGCGGCGGCGCGATCTCCTCGAGCGGCCGCGTGGCGCTGAGCGCATAGTAGGACGGCGCGGCGGTGAAGGTCTCCGACTCGCGGTTCACCCAGAGGAACAGCAGCGGCTCCTTGCGGCGGGCGACGACGACCTGATCCGGCCCCCGCACCAGGACCACGAGATCGTAGGGCGCGCCGCGCGACACGGTGGCTTCGTCGCGCTCGATCACCCCGAACACCGTGATCGTGTCGCCGGAGAAGTCGGAATCGATCCGGATGTCGTTGGTCGAGAGGGCGACGATCAGTTCCTCCGCCGCCGCCCGGGGAACCGTGGCAAGGACGACGAGGACGAGGAGGGTGAGAAGGCGTCTCACAGCGGGCTCCCCGAAACCGTCGTCAACGAGAACGGCTCGTCCGGCGGCGTGACGAGGCCGAGGAGGAAGCGGACCGCCACCGCGAGCACGAGCAGGCCGAGCAGCGCGCGCAGGTGATCGCCGCGGATGTTCTGCCCGACACGGGCGCCGAACTGCGCGCCGATCACGCCGCCGACCATCAGGATGACGGCGAGGACCACATCGACGGAGAAGTTGGTGACCGCATGGAGCACCGTCGCCACCGACATGGTCGCCACGATCTGGATCAGCGAGGTGCCGATCACCAGGTTGGTCGGCACCCGGAGCAGGTAGATCAGGGCCGGGACGAGGATGAAGCCGCCGCCGATGCCGAGCAGCGCGCCGAGGAAGCCGATGCCGATGCCGAGCGCAACCACCGGGATCACGCTGACATAGAGCTTCGAGCGCTTGAAGCGCACCTTGAGGGGCAGCCGGTGGACCCAGATGTGCTGGCCGGGACGGCGCAGCGGCGCCGGCTTGCCACGCCGGGCATTGAGGATCGCCCGGATCGACTCGGTGAGCATCAGCCCGCCGATCGTGCCGAGGAAGGTGACATAGGAGATGCCGATGATCAGGTCGAGCTGGCCGAGCGAACGGAGACCGTTGAAGACCACGACGCCGGCCAGAGTGCCGACGATGCCCGACAGCATCAGCACCAGCGCGAGCTTCGGATCGACCATCCGCCGCCGCCAGTAGGTGAGCGCCCCCGACGCCGAGGAGGCGACGATCTGGCTGGTGACCGTCGCCACCGAGACGACCGGCGGGATACCCGAGAAGATGAGCAGCGGTGTGAGCAGGAATCCGCCGCCGACCCCGAACAGCCCGGACAGGAACCCGACGGCGCCGCCCATGCCGAAGATGACGAACATGTTGACCGACAGTTCGGCAATGGGAAGGTAGATCAGCACGTCGGTACGCCGGTCGGATCGGTTGCGCGGGCGCGCGGAGGGAGCGCGCGGACTGCGAACCGATAAAGCGCGGCGGGACTTGAGCTGTCAATGAAGGACGACGCAGGGCCCGCCCGACGGCGGCCGGCGGACCGACCTAGTGAAGCGAGTTTGACATTTGATACCCATCTGCCATGAACGCTTGCTCAAATG
>JAEZEN010000480.1 GCA_023433185.1 Pseudomonadota bacterium
CTCCTGGCCGGCGCTCTCCCCACCCGCGACATCCCCTTGCCGCCAGTCCACCGCTCAAAAACACGCGGCTCTGGCGGCTAATCTCCATCGCGACCGGACCCCATCCAAGCGCGCGGGCGACGGCTAGCACGTCGCCTTTCGGTCAGCAGCTCTCAGGGCTATCCGACGCGGCGAGCATACACGGAGACGCCCGATGGGAATATCGTATTTGACATAATTTGCGGAAAAAAAGGCACACGGACGTGCCCCGTCGGCGCGATCCTTTGCCGGCCGGCGGTCTTGAAACCGCCTGGATAGCAGACCGGGTTCCCGAAACGACGAAGGGCCGCCCCGGCATCCGGAACGGCCCTTCCATTGTCGTACCGCTTGCAACGGCGGCGTGACCAAACCTGCCCCGCTTAGGAGGCGAGGACCTCGCGACCGGCGAGGATCCAGGTCGTGACCGCCATCTGCGGCGAATGACAATGAGACACTGGATCACCTCCTTTCGTTTCGTTACGGGGAAACCCAATATGGGCGCCTGTCCCCGGCGATGCAAGCGGCTCCGCGAATTCGCGCCGGTGGGCGGCCGTGAAGGGCGACGGAGCCGGGTGACGGGAATTTCCGGTCGTCTCGCTTCCGTCCTATAAGGACTGCCATGCCGCCGGTCACCGCCAGCATCGAGGCCGCCTCCGCCGCCGCGCGCCCCCTGCGCGCCGCCCTGCGGTCGTTGAAGCTCACCCGGTTCCGGAACCATGCCGCCCTCGCCCTCGCCCTCTCGGGGCGTTCGGTGGCGCTGGTCGGGCCGAACGGTGCCGGCAAGACCAACATCCTCGAGGCGGTGTCCCTCCTGTCGCCGGGGCGTGGTATCCGCGGTGCCCGCCTCGACGAGATCGCCATGCAGGGCGGTGACGGGACATTCGCAGTCGCCGTGCGCGCCGAGAATGCGAGCGGCGTGGTCTCCCTCGGCACCGGCGTGGTCGCCGGGCCGGAGGGACCCGAGGCCAAGCGGCGCGTCCAGGTCGATCACGCCGCGGCGGGTTCGTCGGAGGCGTTCCTCGACCATCTGCGCGTGCTGTGGCTGGTGCCGGCCATGGATGGCCTGTTCACCGGCCCGCCGGCCGAGCGGCGGCGCTACCTCGACCGCGCGGTGCTGTCGATCGACAAGCGTCACGGCACGCGGGCGAACGCCTTCGAGAAGGCGATGCGCGGCCGGAACCGCCTGCTCGCCGACAATCCCGATGCCGCCTGGCTCGACGCGATCGAGACCGAGATGGCCGAACTCGGCGTCGCCATCGCCGCCGCCCGCCGCGAATGGGCGGCGCTCGCCGTCGCCATGATCGACCTCACGGCCCGCCGCTCGCCGTTCCCCGCTGCCGAGGTCGCGCTGGCGGGGATCCTTGAGGGCGATCTCGACGGCTTCTCGGCGAGCGAGGTCGAGGAGCGGTACCGGCGGCTGCTCCGCGACGAGCGCGGCCGTGATGCGGCGGCCGGCCGGACCCTCGCCGGGCCGCACCGCTCCGACCTCCTCGTCCGCCACGGCCCGAAGGACATGCCGGCCGAATCCTGCTCGACCGGGGAGCAGAAGGCTCTGCTCATCGGGCTGGTGCTGGCCCAGGCGGGGCTCGTCACCAGCCTTTCGGGCGAAACGCCGCTGATCCTCCTCGACGAGATCGCGGCGCATCTCGACGAGACCCGGCGCGACGCGCTATTCGGGGTGCTCGACGATCTCGGCGCCCAGACCTTCATGACCGGGACGGACGAGACGGTGTTCGCGGGGCTGGACGATCGCATCGAGATCGGCCGGGCGCGCGATGGACGCATCGAGCTGGAGCCCGCATGACCGCCTCGACCATTGCCCGCGACCCGCCTCCCGGCGTGGCACCGCGCGTTCTGGGCTTCCTGGCTGTCTATTTCGTGCTCCAGGCGCTGCTGCGGCTCTTCGCCGTCTCCTCCCTCGGCGTCGACGATGCCGAGATGGTGGTGATCACCCAGGAACTCGCCTGGGGCTACGGGACGCAGCCGCCGCTCTTCAACTGGCTCCAGATCGGCGCTTTCGCCGTCCTCGGCTTCGGTGCGCCGGCGATCGTCATCCTGCATTTCCTGCTGCTCTTCGCGGCCTATGTCCTCGTCTTCTTCTCGGGCCGGCTGGTCTTCGGCAGCGACATGAAGGCGGCCGCCGTGGCGCTCGCCCTTTTCGCCATCCCGCAGATCGGCTGGGAGGCGCTCCACTCCCACTCCCACACCCTCCTGTCGCTCGCCGTTGCCGCACTGACGCTGCTGGCGATGCTGCGCATCTTCGCGCGCGGCGGCTGGGGGGACTACGTGCTTTTCGGCGTCGCCCTCGCCCTCGGCCTGCTTGCGAAGTACAGCTACCTGCCGATCGCGCTCGCCTTCCTCGCCGCCGGCGCGAGCATCCCCGCGTTGCGGCACCGGGTCCTCTCGCTCCGCATGCTCGCCGCGCTCGCCCTCGCCCTCGTGCTCACGGCGCCGCACCTCCACTGGGTGATCAACCATCCCGAGGAGACCCTCGCCCGCACCTTCAAGTTCGGCATCGCGGCGGAAGCCGGCCTCCTGCGCACCTGGGGCCTGGGCCTCATGGAAGTGGCCGTCAGCGTCCTCAGCTACGTGGCGCTCGCCGTCGTCGTCTTCGCCGGCGCCGTGTTCTTCCCCGTCCGCGGCCATGATGCGGCGGTCGCGGTGCGGCCCGGGCTTCCGCATGGCCGCGCCTTCATCGTCCGCACCCTCGCCATCGCCCTCGCCCTGGTGCTCGTCGCCGTGCTCGCGAGCGGGGCGACGGAGGTCAAGGAACGCTGGCTGCAGCCGATCCTGTTCATGGCGCCGTTCGCGCTGATGGTCTTCGTCGAGCCGCGGCTCACCGTCTTCCGCGAGCGCCTCGTCATCCTGTTCTCGGCCGCGATCGGCGTGATCTTCCTGGTGGCGCTCGCGGTCGCCTATCTCGTGCCTACGGTCAGCGGCACGCCGTTCCGGGCGCTGGCGCCGTTCGAGGCGCTGGCGGCCGACATCCGCGACCTCGGCTTCACGGAGGGCACGATCCTCGCCGAGGATTTCTACATCGCCGGCAACCTCAGGCTCCACCTGCCCGGGGCGATGGCGGCCGAGCCCGAATACGGGCTCTGGCCGCGGACGGCGGAGCAGGCGGCGGCGCCGGTGGTGGTCGCCTGGTCGGGGCGCCGCGAGCGCCCGCCGCGGGCGTTGCGCATGCTCTTCGAGGAGCTCTGCGGGCCGGATGCGTCCCTCGAGGCGCCCCCGGTCCGGCTGACGGAGCGCTACCAGCACGGCTCGCGCACGCGCTACGCGCTCTCCGTCATCAAGGTCGAGTCCTGCCCCGCGGCGGACGCGCCGGCAGGGTAGGGCGAGGCCCGGGAAAGCGCCGCGAAATCCCCGGGAAAAAGGGGGAAATCCGGCCCCGGACATGCTATATGAAGAGCATGATTCACGGCCGTTTTGTGCGGTGCCAGACGAACACGGGTCGAGCGGCTTCCGGCCTTCCGCCGACGGACCCCGGGCGCCCCTGAGAGACACGGAAAAATATGAGCGAAATCAATCCGATCGCCACCCCGGGCGGCGAATATGGCGCCGATTCCATCAAGGTCCTCAAGGGCCTTGATGCGGTCCGCAAGCGTCCGGGCATGTATATCGGCGACACCGACGACGGCTCGGGCCTCCACCACATGGTCTACGAGGCCGTCGACAATGCGGTCGACGAGTCGCTCGCCGGCCATGCCGACGAGGTGTCGGTGACGCTGAATGCCGACGGCTCCTGCACGGTGCGCGACAACGGTCGGGGCATTCCCACCGGCATCCACCCGGAGGAGGGGGTCTCGGCAGCCGAGGTCATCATGACCCAGCTCCACGCCGGCGGCAAGTTCGACCAGAATTCCTACAAGGTGTCGGGCGGGCTTCATGGCGTCGGCATTTCGGTGGTCAACGCGCTGTCGACCTGGCTCCGGCTGCGGATCTGGCGCGAGGGCAAGATCCACGAGATGAGCTTCACCGACGGCGAGCCGGATGCGCCGCTGGCGGTGACCGGACCGTGGGACGGGCGGAACGGAACCGAGATCACCTTCCTGCCGTCGCCGGCGACCTTCACCCGCACCGAGTTCGACTTCGCCACCCTCGAGCACCGGCTGCGCGAGCTGGCGTTCCTCAATTCGGGCGTGAAAATCGTTCTCACCGACAAGCGCGGCGTCGAGCCGAAGACCGAGACGCTGATGTACGAGGGCGGCCTCGCCGAGTTCGTGCGCTGGCTCGACCGCGCCAAGAAGCCGATGATCGCCGACCCGATCATGGTCCGCGGCGAGCGCGACGGCATCGTCGTCGAGGTGGCGATGTGGTGGAACGACAGCTACCACGAGAACACGCTGCTCTTCACCAACAACATCCCGCAGCGCGACGGCGGCACCCACCTGGCCGGTTTCCGCGGGGCGCTGACCCGGCAGGTCACCGGCTATGCCGAGCATCAGGGCGGGACGAAGAAGGAGAAGGTGGCGCTGACCGGCGACGACTGCCGCGAGGGCATGACCGCGGTGCTCTCGGTCAAGGTGCCGGACCCGAAATTCTCGTCGCAGACCAAGGACAAGCTGGTCTCCTCGGAGGTCCGGCCGGTGGTGGAATCGGTCATCAACGAGCAGCTCGGCACCTGGTTCGAGGAGCACCCGGCGGAGGCCAAGGCGATCGTCGGCAAGGTGGTCGAGGCGGCCGCCGCCCGCGAGGCGGCGCGCAAGGCGCGCGAGCTCACCCGCCGGAAAGGCGCCCTCGACATGGCCTCGCTGCCGGGCAAACTCGCCGACTGCCAGGAGCGCGACCCGGCGAAGTCGGAGCTGTTCATCGTCGAGGGCGATTCGGCGGGCGGCTCGGCCAAGCAGGGCCGCAACCGCGAGAACCAGGCGGTGCTGCCGCTCCGCGGCAAGATCCTCAATGTCGAGCGGGCCCGCTTCGACAAGATGCTGTCGTCGGATCAGGTCGGCACCCTGATCCTGGCGCTCGGCACCGGGGTCGGGCCCGAGGAGTTCGACCCCGACAAGCTGCGCTACCACAAGATCATCATCATGACGGACGCCGACGTCGACGGCGCCCATATCCGGACGCTCCTGCTGACGTTCTTCTTCCGCCAGATGCCGGCGCTGATCGAGCGCGGCCACGTCTACATCGCCCAGCCGCCGCTCTAC
>JAEZEN010000514.1 GCA_023433185.1 Pseudomonadota bacterium
GTCGACGGGCTGACGCTCGCCATCGGCAAGGGCGAGTTCGCCGCCGTGGTCGGGCCGTCGGGCTGCGGCAAGTCGACCCTCATGAAGCTCGCGACCGGCCTCCAGTTCCCGCAGGCCGGCACCGTCACGGTGGGCGGGATGCGCGTGACGCGGCCGGTCCGGATCGCCGGCATGGCGTTCCAGGCACCGACCCTGCTGCCGTGGCGGACGACCCGCGACAATGTCCTCCTGCCGCTCGAGATCGTCCCGCCCTATCGCGGCGAGATGCGCCGCAAGCGTGCCGCCTTCAACGCCAAGGCGGATGCGCTTCTCGCCTCCGTCGGCCTCGAAGGGGCGGGCGACAAGTATCCGTGGGAGCTGTCCGGCGGCATGCAGATGCGCGCCGCGCTCTGCCGGGCGCTCATCCACGAGCCGCAGCTCCTCATGCTCGACGAGCCCTTCGGCGCGCTCGACGCCTTCACCCGCGAGGAGCTGTGGTGCGTCATCCGCGACCTCCACGCCGCGAGCGGCGTCACCATCGTCCTCGTCACCCATGATCTCCGCGAGGCCTCCTTCCTCGCCGATCGCATCTTCATCATGTCGGCGCGCCCGGGGCGGATCATCGCCGAGCGGGTCGTCGACTTCCCTCGCCCCCGCGATCTCGAGATCACGTTCAGCGCGGGTTTCCAGGACGTGGTCCACGAGCTTCGCGGCCACATCGTCGAGGCGCGCGGATGAAGCGGCCCTCGCTCCTCGTCCGGCTGTCGCCGCTCACCTTCCTCGTCGGCCTCATCCTGCTGTGGGAACTGGCGATCTGGCTGTTCGCCATCCCCGCCTTTGTCCTGCCGTCGCCCCGCGCGGTCGCCGAGGCGTTCTGGCAGTACCGCGCGGTGCTCTTCCACGAGTCGCTCTACACCCTGGGCACCACCGTGGCCGGCTTCGCCATGGCGGTGGTGTTCGGGCTCGCCCTCGGCCTGGCGCTGGGCTGGTCACAGACCATCTACACCGGCCTCTATCCGCTGATGATCGGCTTCAACGCGATCCCCAAGGTCGCCGTCGTGCCGATCCTGGTCCTGTGGTTCGGCATCGGCATCGTGCCGGCGACGCTGACGGCGTTCCTCATCTCGTTCTTCCCGATCGTGGTGAATGTCGCGACCGGCCTCGCCACCATCGAGCCGGAGATGGAGGACGTGCTCAAGGCGCTCGGCGCATCCAAGCTCGACATCATGCGCAAGGTCGGCATCCCGCGGGCGCTGCCCTACTTCTTCGGCTCGCTCAAGGTGGCTATCACGCTCGCCTTCGTCGGCTCGGTGATCTCGGAGTCGATCGCCTCCAACCACGGCATCGGCAACCTGATGCTGCAGGCCCAAGCGCAGTTCAGGACGCCGCTGATCTATGCCGGGCTGGTCGCCCTCGCCATCCTCGGCATCGCCATGTACGCTCTGATGGCGTGGATCGAGAAGCGCACCACCGGCTGGGCCCACCGCTCCGGCTTCGCGGCGGGGTAGGGGGCCGGAGAGGGCTCCGCGCCCGCGCGCCCTTCGGCCGTGGCGCCCGCCTCAGGACCTCGGGCTGGCGCCGTAGCGAAGCCCGTCGAGCAACAGCGCCACCATGCGCCGCGACTCCGCGGTGATGCCGCCCTTCCCGTCGGGCGTGCAGAGATGGGCGACCGCCATGAGGAAATCCGCAGGCCTCACGTCGGAGCGGATGAGACCGGCGCTCGCGGCCGCTTCGAGCAGGCCCCCCGCGGCTGGCGCGAGGTGCTCCGTCAGGTACGCCGGTAGGGGCTCGTAAGCCGGATCGCCGGAATGCAGGGCCGCGGACAGGCCGCGCTTAGCGGCCACGAACGCGATGAATCGGTCGAGCCACCGTTCGAGCGCTTCGCCCGGCTCGTGCTGCGCGCCCATCGTCCCCGCGGCCGCCGCGCAGGCATCCACCTCCTTGCGGAAGACCGCAACGATCAGGTCGGAGCGCTTGGGGAAATGCCGGTAGAGGGTACCGACTCCCACCCCCGCCCGCTCTGCGATGTCCCGGATCGGCGCATCGACGCCAGCCGTCACGAAGACCTCCATCGCCGCATCGAGCAGGGCGTGAAGGTTGCGCCGCGCATCGGCTCGTGCCGGTCTGCCGCCCCTCGATTCCGCCAAGTCCGACCACTCTCTTTATAAACGGAACAATGTTCCGTATATAATCGGAACACCGTTCCACCTAGCACATGCGGACGGCGCCGACCACATCGCAAGAGGACAATCGCATGCAATACCGTTCGCTCGGAAGAACCGGGATCAAGGTGAGCCCTTATTGCCTGGGCGCCATGATGTTCGGCAGGTTCGGCAACCCCGACCATGAGGAGTCCGTCCGGATCATCCACAAGGCCCTGGATGCCGGGATCAATTTCATCGACACTGCGGACCGTTACAGTGCCGGGGAATCCGAGGAGATCGTCGGCAAGGCTCTGAAGGGGCGCCGCGACGCCGTCGTCCTGGCGACGAAGTTCCACGGGCCGATGGGCGAGGACCCCAACATGCAGGGTAACGCCCGGCGGTGGATCATGCGCGCCGTCGACGATTCGCTCCGCCGCCTCGGCACCGACCATATCGACCTCTATCAGGTGCATCGGCCTGCTCCGGACACCGACATTGAGGAAACCCTGTCGGCCCTCACCGACCTGATGCGCGCCGGCAAGGTCCGGGCGATCGGGACCTCGACCTTTCCCGTCTCCGAGATCGTCGAGGCGCAATGGGTGGCGGAGCGCCGCGGACTGGCCCGGTTCCGTACGGAGCAGCCGCCCTATTCCATTCTCGACCGGGGTATCGAGCGCGACATGCTGCCCACCTGCCAGCGCTACGGCATGGGGGTGATGGTCTGGAGTCCGCTGTCCAAGGGCATGCTTACCGGCAAGTACCGCAAGGGAGAGCCGACCCCGGATTCGCTGAGGGCCAGGTACTTCGCCCGGCAGTTCTCGGATGCGCGTAGCCTCGACGCGGTCGAGGAACTGCTGATGGTGGCGGCGGAGGCCGGCCTGCCGCTGACCCATCTGGCGCTTGCCTTCGTCATGGCGCACCCGGCGGTGACGTCTGCCATCCTCGGCCCGCGGACGATGCAGCATCTCGACGATCTCCTCGCCGGCGCCGGGGTGCGTCTCGCCGACGACGTGCTCGATCGGATCGACCGGATCGTGCCCCCCGGGACCGACGTCGGCCTGAATGAAGCGAACTACATGCCGCCGGCGCTGCTGATGCCGGAGCTTCGCCGGCGAGCGGTCCGGGAGCGGGCGGCCGCCTGACGGCGACGCAGGCGCGGCAGGTGCAGATGCAGGGGCCGTCAGCAAGGCGCGGGATTTTCCGTCTCCGTGTCGAAGTCGCGCCGCTTCGAACGTCGTGCTGGCAGAAGCCCGTTCCCTCATGAACAGGGAGGGAGGTCCGCCGGCATCGGTGGGCGCTTCGGGCGGGACACGAGAGGAGCAAAGACGATGGCCGTAGCCAAGAACACGATCTGCTTGTGGTACGACAAGGACGCCGAGGCCGCCGCGCGCTTCTATGCCGAGACCTTTCCCGACAGCTCGGTCGATGCCGTCCACCGTGCCCCGAGCGACTACCCGTCCGGCAAGGCCGGCGACGTGCTGACCGTCCAGTTCACGGTCCTCGGCGTCCCCTGCCTGGGCCTGAATGGCGGCCCGGCGTTCAGGCACAGCGAGGCCTTCTCGTTCCAGATCGCCACCGACGACCAGGCGGAGACCGACCGCTACTGGAACGCGATCGTCGGCAATGGCGGCGAGGAGAGCATGTGCGGCTGGTGCCGCGACAAATGGGGCCTCTCCTGGCAGATCACGCCGCGCGTCCTGACCGAGGCCCTGGCCGCCGGCGGCGACGAGGCCCGGCGCGCGTTCGAGGCAATGATGGCGATGAAGAAGATCGACGTCGCCGCCGTCGAGGCCGCCCGTCGCGGCTGATGGCGCTCCCGCCACGGGCGGGGATATAACCCCGCCCGCCGCGGGCCATCGACTGAGCTTCGAGCGTCGCCGACCGGTCCCCGATCATTCCGGGGGAATCGCGCCGACCGCGGCCTGGTAGGGGGCGGCGTCCGCTACTTCGGTGCGGAGCCTGGTCCCCCGCATGACCTCAAACCGCGGGTCGAAGTCGACCATAAGTGCTGCAAGCTGGCTGAGTATCGCAAGGTCGCCCTCGGCTGTCGCGGTTCCGTCGGCCAGTTGGGCATCGAGCGTCTTGAGCCCGGCCATCGTCAGTTCGAGGTCGGCCCGGTTGATGGTTAGCGTCAGGTCGGCATCCTCGGCGGTATGGCCCTGGATGTTGGTGAGCGTGGCGTTCGACAGCTCCACCACGAAACGCTCGCCATTGTCCGGGGTGACAATGTTCATCACGAACGCCAGCCCCTCGGCGCGGCGGGGATCCATCCGGATCCCGAGAAAGTCCAGGAACAGCTCGGTCGACATTGCCCGGATCACTGCGGGGCTGGAAGACTCGACCGCCGTCCCCTGCGGGATGCCGCTGCGCAGCTCGTAGGCAGCCGCGAGGAAGCTGTTGCGCAGGCCCGGGTTCTCCTGCTGGTAGCCGAGTTGCTCGAAGCAGTCGGCGAGCGCGTCCTTGGCGTCGCCGTTCGCCGGTTCGGCGAGCACGAGCTTGTTGAGGATCTCCATCTCCAGCTTGTAGTCGCCCGCTTGGTGCAGTGCGTCCGCCCGGGCGAGGATCGCTGCCGCGCCGCCCATCATCTCGACGTAGAGCGGTGCCGAATCCTCGGGCGACAGCGGAACCAGCGTCGCCGGGTTGCAGTCCCAGTAGCCGAGGAAGCGTTGCACCACGCCGCGGGCATTGTGCTCCGGGGAGCCGTGATAGCCGCGGCAGTGCCACTTCTCCCGAAGGCTTGCGGGCACCTGGTAGACATTCTGGATCTGGTTGATGGTGACGCCTTGGTTGGCGTAGTGCAGCACCTGGTTGTTCATGTTGGCGTAGAGGTCCCGCTGGTCGCGGAGGACCTCGCGGATGCGCTCGTTGCCCCACCGCGGCCAGTGATGCGAGGCGAACATCACCTCCGCCTCCTTGCCAAACATATACAGGGCATCGTTGATGTAGCGCGCCCAGTTGAGCGCATCGCGGACCTGGGCACCGCGGAGCGTGTATATGTTGTGCAGGGTGGCTGTCACATTCTCGGCCATCCATAGCGCCTTCATCTCGGGGATGTAGGTGTTCATCTCCCGCGGCGCCTCGGTGTTGGGCGTGTTCTGGAAGATCATCCGGACGCCGTCGACCTCGAACTCCTCAATCGCCTGGGACACGAGCCGCGTCGGCGCGATCAGGCTGTTGACGCCCGCCGGTACACGATGGCCGAGCCCCTGGGTGACGAACCCGTGCGGCGCCACCGGCAGCAGCAGCCCGTACTGGTAGAACAGCCGCCGGTTCATCGCGTTGCCGGCGAAGACGTTCTCCGAGACAAGGAAGTTCAAGAAGCCTTCCGGCGCGATGATTTCCACGCGGCCCGCGGCCATGTCCTCGTCGCTGACGAGAGCCGACACTCCGCCCCAGTGATCGGCGTGAGTGTGGGAGTAGATGACCGCGGTCACCGGCAGTCCGTCGCCGACGTTCTGCTGGAAAAGGCTCCAGGCGGCCCGTGCCGTCTCGACGGTGGTGAGGACGTCGATGGCGATCCAGCCCGTCTTGCCGCGCACGAACGTCATGTCCGACAGATCGAGCCCGCGCACCTGGTAGATGCCGGGGATGACCTCGTAGAGGCCGTAGTGGTTGTTGAGCCGCGCGATCCTCGTCATCGACGGGTGAATGCAGTCGAAGTCGCCCGTGCCGTTGAGGAAATCGTATTCCGACATGTCGAAGGCGACGTTGCCGGCGTCGGCCATGATGCGCATCTCGGGCATCGGCGCGATCAGTCCGCGTGCCTGCTCCTCGAGATCGCGCGTGTCGCTGAACGGTAGGGTCGCCTTGGCCGCCTCGATCACGCGAATGGTATGAGGCGACGGCGCCTTGCCTTTCGGATGGAAATGGCCGTCGAGCGTCGGGCGCGCCTCCTGCGCGTGCGCCGCGCCGTCCTCCAGTATCGCACCACCGATGGCGAAGGCCGTCCCGATCGCGGGG
The DNA here is from genome assembly GCA_023433185.1 of Pseudomonadota bacterium. The sequence goes on from JAEZEN010000514.1 coordinate 6,084, forward strand.
ATGGTACCGATGAATTGACGACGTGTCGGCATGATGGATCCTCCCTAGATATTTACGACACTGGTATAATTCGCGCGCGACCGCCTTTCGGCCTTGGTGCGCATCAAACCTGCGAGGGAGGTATGGGATGGACCGCTCGCGAAATCTGACCGAAAAGCGTCAATCGTCAGGGCGCGAACACTCCCAGAGCAGGAGCAGCTGGTAGTCCGTGCCCTCGATTGACCTCGCTCCCCTCGACCGGATCGGCTGGCTCGCGGCTCAGCCCGAGAGCCTCCGCGAGTGGATGCGGCGTTCCGGCCGCTGGCGCAGCTATGGGAAGGGCCAGCCGCTTTACCAGGTCGGGGACGAGCCGGAGGCAGTCTTCGGGCTGGGCGTCGGTGCGCTGGACGTGCTGATCCCCATCTCCGAAGACGACCAGGTCACGATCCACCGCGCCGAGCCCGGCTTCTGGGTCGGTGATTCCGCGCTCCTGGCGGGATCGCGGCGCGTCATTTCCGTCGTGGCAGTGGCGCCTTCGCGGGTGTTCTGCGTTCCGGCGGGCGTCCTGCGTCGGCTGCTTGCCGAGCAGCCGGAATACTGGCGCTGCTTCTACGAACTCGCTCACCGCAACGGCACCCTCGCGGTGGCGACGCTTGCCGATGTGCTTGCCCTTTCGCCGGAGGCCCGCCTCGCCCGCATGCTTCTTCGCCTGGCAGACGCGGAGGGCGAGGTGCAGGCGACGCAATCCGACCTAGCGCGGCTCCTTGGCGTGACCCGCTCGTCGCTCCAGCGGGCGCTGGGCCATCTCCAGCATGATGGCTCCATCCGGACCGGCTACGGCGTTGTCGTGGTGGCCGACCGGAGCAGGCTGGAGAAGGCGATCGCAATCGGATAGGGGGCGGGGCCGGGCCCTATCCCGGCGCGTCCGGCGCGGGTCCGCGCGCTGCGACCCGCTCCTCGGCCTGGGCGATGGCCGCGGCGATCATGTCCTTGATGCGGTCGAGATCCTTGGCCTCGATCACGCTCGGGTCGAGGAAGATGCTGACCCCGGTCTGCTGCTCGCGGATGACGGAGGCCTTGCCGTCGGCGCTGACCATGGCCTCGACCAGATAGGGCATGACCTCGCGGCTGATGCCCTTCATGGTGATCGCCGGCAGGCGCCGCGCCACGACCATGTCCTGGACGAGCGCATAGGTCTCGTAGGACATCACGATCTGGCCGGGGCTCGCGACCTGCTGGAGGCGGGCGGCAAGGTTCGCCTCCGCGCCGATGATCGTGTAGTCCATGCGGTCGGCGCTGCCGAAATTGCCCACGTTGCAGTAGCCGGTGTTGATGCCCATCCGGGCGCGGAACGGCTTCTCGATCCCCCGGCTCATCCAGCGCTCGCTGAGCTCGGCGAGCCGCTCCTGCATGGCGCCAGCCATCCGCACGCAGGCCTTGGCGTCCTCGACCACGCCGCGGCTCTCGGGGTCGCCGAAGAAGACGAGGATCGCGTCGCCGATGAACTTGTCTACGGTGCCGCCGAACTGCAGCGCCACATCCGACATCTCGGTCAGGTAGTCGTTGAGGAGCCCGGTCAGCTCCTCCGGCTGGAGCCGCTCGGCGGTCGCGGTGAACTCGACGATGTCGGAGAAGAAGATCGTCAGCTTCTTGCGCTCGGTGGTGATCGTCGCGTCCTTCTCGCCGCTGAAGATGCTCTTGTAGATCTGCGGCGACAGGTATTTGGCGATCTTCAGCGACACCGTGGCGAGGAAGTCGTTGGTGAGGTGGAGCTCGCGGTTGAGGCGGGCGACGGCGCGGGCCTGCCGGGTCTGCCAGACGATGAAGGCGATCGCCGCCGCGGCGGCGAAGACGAGGTAGGCGAAGAGGAACTTGAAGGCGAAGAGGTTCGCCTCGACCGGCTGGCCGATGGTGATCTCCTGGATGCCGCGGACGTCGCCCACCTGCCAGTCGGTCTTCGGGCTGTCGGGGTGGGCGTTGTGGCAGGACACGCAGCTCTCGCCCATGAGGATGGGCGTCGCGATCCGGACGGTGCGGTTGAGGAGCGTGCCGCCGGACTGGACGATCGGATGGGTCGGGTCGGCGCGGAGTTCTGCGAGCGCTTCGGTCTCGAAGGCGTCGAGGGCGTGCGGTTCGCGCCCCGCGAATGGATAGTCGGACACGAAGCGGTAGCCGATGCCGCCTTCCCGGCCGATCAGCTCGCCGAGCTCGAGCGAGAAGGTCGCGGGGATCGGGATGCCGCCCGCCACCTCGCGGAACCGGTCGGTCGGCTGGACTTCGCCATGGGCGGCAATCACCCGGGCGACGACGTCCTGGGCGTAGAAGTCGCGCACGTCGTCGATGATGCGGCTGAACTCCTCGGCCTGCTTGGTCAGCGCCGTGCGCGACAGCTCGCGGAGGTCGGCGAGGATCGCGACCGGCAGACCGATGAGAAGCACGGCGACCACCGCGATCCAGATCAGGCTCGGGCGTGCCAGTCTGCCCGTCGGCGCGGCGTTCCCGGTGCCGCTTGCCGCGGTCACGACAGGCCTCGATCGAAGACGCTCACCGGCGCACATCCCCCCACGTTGGAGAGATGACGCTTGGCGTAAGCCGCGGCGGATTGCAACTGCCTGCCGGCAGGCTTGGTGAATTTCGCGGGGGGTCGCGCAGCCCTTGAAGCGCCGCCTCGCCGGTGCCATCTACTGGGCCGAGAGGACGGCCTCTCGCTCCTTTTCCATGTCCCGGGACGGCTCGGCTTTTCAGCGGGTCGTTCCCATGGCTTGGCTTGCCCTCCTCTCCGCCGGTCTCCTCGAGATTGTCTGGGCCTTCTTCATGAAGCGCTCGGCGGGCTTCACCCTCCTTGTCCCCACGACGATCACCATCGCCGCCATGGTCGCGAGCTTCGCGCTGCTCGGCGCCGCGATGCGCGTCCTGCCGCTCGGCACGGCGTACACGGTCTGGACCGGCATCGGCGCCAACCGCGCCGTGGTGCTCGGGGTCGTTGCCCTCGGCGAGGCGGTGACGCCGCTCCGCCTCGCCGCCGCGGGGCTCATTCTCGCCGGCATCGTCCTCATGAAGCTCTCGGCCGCCCATTGAGGTGGCCCGCGATGGCGCTAAGGTGTGCCCCGCATTCGCAGCGGCGGAGAGCTACATGGACGGAAGTGGCGCAACCCTCAGGACCGGCGGGGAGATCCTCGCCGACGCGCTGGTCGCGAACCGGGTGGAGCAGGCGTTCTGCGTGCCGGGGGAGAGCTATCTCGCCCTCCTCGACGCGCTCTATGATTCTCCGGTCCGGGTCACGGTCTGCCGCAACGAGGGCGGGGCTGCGATGGCTGCCGAGGCCTGGGGCAAGCTTACCGGCCGCCCCGGCATCGTCATGGCGACGCGCGGCCCGGGGGCGGCCAATGCCTCTGGCGGGCTGCATGTCGGGCGCCAGGATTCGACGCCGATGATCCTGCTCCTTGGCCAGGTGGCGCGCGGCTGGCGCGACCGCGAAGCGTTCCAGGAGATGAACTTCAAGGCCTTCTTCGGCGAGGTGGCGAAATGGGTCGCCGAGATCGACGATCCCGCCCGGATCCCCGAGTATCTCAGCCGCGCCTTCCACGAAGCGACGTCCGGTCGCCCGGGTCCGGTGGTGCTCGGACTGCCCGAGGACATGCTCCGCGAGAACGCCGCGGTCGCCGACGCATTGCCGTGGACTGAGGTCGAGACCTGGCCGGGCCTCACCCAGATGGCGCAGTTCCAGAAGCTGCTCTGGGCCGCGCGCTCGCCCCTCGTCGTCCTCGGCGGCTCGCGCTGGAGCCCGTCCGCGGTGCAGTCCGTGCGCCGCTTCGCCGAGCGCTTCGCGCTCCCGGTCGCCTGCTCCTTCCGGCGCCAGATGCTGTTCGACCACGACCATCCCAACTACGCGGGCGACCTCGGCATCGGGCCGAATCCGGCTCTTGCCGAACGCATGCGGCAAGCCGACCTCCTCCTCCTCCTCGGAGGGCGGATGAGCGAGATGGCCTCCTCGAGCTACGGCCACCTCGCCATCCCCGAGCCGCGGCAGTCCCTCGTCCATGTCCATCCCGGGGCGGAGGAGCTCGGGCGCCTCTACCG